>DATBGR010000390.1:0-35070 GCA_036557905.1 Nitrososphaeraceae archaeon
CGCCTCCACTTCCTGGACCGTTGCCACTATGACCAACAAGAGCCGGCGAGACACTCTCATTGTAATTTGATTCTCCATTGTTGGTTCGGCTGTTGTTTTGATCGGATTCGGATAATCCTAACTCTTTCTCCTCGTACTCATTGTGATGTTTCATAATTGCGCCCATAGGAGTCTCGGGACTATCATCATCGGTATAATGTTCTCTTGCTTCAGCATTATAACGTTGGATCTCTGACCTTTCGAATCGGCAAAGAGAGACGATTTGCGGTGTTTGAGAATGGCAAGAATCAGTTGCAGTTGACGCTAGGTCCATGTTGTCATTTTTACCAAACACTTCTTGATACACGGGTAGTTTAGTTGAAAGAATGAGCAGAGTAGATAAGACTAAAATAACGAAAGTTACCGCGGCTGAGTCTCGGGCCATGATCAATAAATGCTGGTGTAATTGACTTATTTCGATTAGGATGGTTATTGTGTCTCGAAATATCTCAATCTATCTTATCGTAGAAAGAATGAAATTTTATCCTCAAATAGGATTTTGAAATTTTTGCTGTAAAATAGTAGCTTTAACTCTTTCTATTTAAATTATTCGTGTACTCTGTACGATATCACAATAGTGACCTGATAGTGTGAATATCCAGTAGGTTGTATTGGTTATGATATGTGGATTAGATTGATAAGCCAACTCCTAATATAATACAATTAGATTAAAAGTTAATACCTGTCCGATGAATCAACCGTTAGAGATATTTTGTTGCTTAGAAATAAAGTAGCAATAATATCCGGTGCTTCTAAGGACATCAGATTTTCCATGGTAAAGGTTTTTTCAGAAACACACGGTGCAATCGGTGTAGTTTGTTCTAGAGATATTGATAGTGCCAGGATGGCAATGAATCAAATAAATGGTAATTGCACTGCAGAAGAGGTCGATGTTTCAAATGAAATTAGTGTAATAGACCTTGTAAAAAGAATAATGAATAAGTATGGAAAAATCGATATTTTAATTAACAACGCAGGGTTTTATTTTGACAAAGATACATGGTATAAGAGATTTCATCAGATTACAAGAGAGGAATTGGCAAGCGCATTGGCCGTCGATTTATGGGGGTCTTTTTACATGAGTATAGAAGTCATAAAGGCATCGATAACGAGGGTAGCTGATGGTAAAGGAAGTGAATTTACAGAACCCAAAAATAATTGTAATAGAGGTGCCGTGATAATAAAGATATCATCAACTCCAGCTTTGGAAGGATATGTCGTGGAATCTCCGTACACAATAGCAAAATCAGCAATCCTGGACCTTACAAAGTGCATCGCAAAAGAGTATGCAAAAAACAACATAAGGTGTTATACGCTGATTCTCGGTAATATCGCAACTATGCAACTTTTGGCACTATGAATGAATATGAAAGACAGAAGGCCTCCAATGAATCTCCGAGGAAAAGATGGGGTAAGCCTGAGGAAGTAGCCGGAATTGCAGCATATATAGCTAGCGACAATTTCTCTTTCGCAACAGGAAACACAATAATAGTTGATGGCGGTACAGTCATTGTGTGACCGAATTTAATTTTAATCTATTACATGTATTTTTTAGTAGAAATTATGATTGGGAGTAACATTCAACTTATTGTCGAGGAGCGAGTGGAGCCCTCAACGCATTGGGTAGAATGATATTGATAATAAGGGGTAACAGGTTTCAAGATTTCACCAAATGTGGGAGAAAAGTTTCCATGCTATGAGATTTCATTGTTCTACCACCATATCTATATTCAGTATATTGCTGGCAAGTTTTGTAACCTTTTATGGTTCTTCTAGTACAGAGAATATAGCTTTAGGTAACTATGTACAGTATGGATATATATCACCTAGATACTATTCGTTTGCAAACATTCAAACTGATTGGAGTTTTTCAGCACATCCAGCGATTACGACAACGCAAGGTTCGATTCAAGCAGGCATAAAAGTTGGGAGCGAGCCGAGAAGTGTTGTCGTAAATCCCACAACAAACACTATTTATGTAGCAAACTATTTGTCCGATACAATTTCTGTACTTGACGGCAAAAATTTGGATCAGGTCAGAGCTACTATTAAAGTCGGCAGGTCGCCCGCTGGTCTCGCAATAGACCCTGCAAGAAATCTCGTATATGTAAGCAATGAACGCTTAAATAGTGTTTCAGTTATCGATGGAGGAACAAATCAAGTCAAAAACAGTTTCACCGTAGGGCTCTCCCCTACCAGCATAGGCATAAATCCAATCACAAATCTGATCTACGTGATTAGTTCGCTCACACACTCTATCACAATAGTAGAAGGCAAAACTTACAATATTTTGAAGATGATTACAGTTGGCGATTCTCCATCAGCGCTAGCAATTAATTCAGTTACTAATAGGATCTACGTCGCAAATAAGAACTCTAATACTACAACTGTGATAGACGGTCGATCGAACACTGTAGTCACAAATATTCCTGTGGGTCATTCTCCGTATAGTATAGGTGTTAATCCTAAAACGAATGAGATATTTGTTACAAATCGAGGCTTCCCAATCGACGGAGTCATAACAACGATGACAGATTCAATGTCAGTATCTGTGATTGATGGTGGAACAAATAGAGTAATAAAGACTCTGTCTGTAGGTAATTCACCAGAGGGAATAGCTGTCGATCCGATTAGGGGAACTATATTTGTAGCAAATTCTGGCTCATACAGTGTCTCAATTTTGAAAGGATCAGATGATCATTTTCAGGTTTTAGCCAAAGTTTACTTAGTCTCTGAAAATTTTACTGCCTTACCTCAAGTTTACAACCTAGCAACATATCTTGCAGTAAATCCAGAGACAAATAAAGTCTATATCACTAATGAGGATGCCGACGTTGTTAGTGTTCTAAGTGTTAACTATAGCACATCAAAAAACTTTGAATCTGTAAAACGCGACAATCAAGATAAGATATTAGTAACTGGCAAAATAACTCCTAATCAAATCAGACAGCCTGGAACTACACTGCCTGGAATTATGGTTGGCAGTGCACCTCACGGAATTGCAGTGGATCATTCTACGGATTTGATTTATGTGACCAATCAGGAATCTGACAGCATTACAGTTATAGATGGTAGGACTCAAATTGTAGTAAATAAGAATATCCCTGTAGGAACTTTTCCTCATGTTGTAGCTGTTAATCCTATAACAGATAAGATATATGTTACCAATTGGGGAACTGTTGATATTAACTCAAGCATCGTGTCAGTTATAGACGGTACAACAAGCAGAGTAATTGCAAAAGTTCCAACTGGCAATTCTCCGCACAGTGTAGTGGTCAATCCAAAAACGAATATGGCATATGTCAGTAATGAGGATGATAACACTGTATCTGTTATTGATGGTAACACGTACAAGGTAGTAAAGTCAATAGAAGTTGGAAACTCGCCTGAAGAAGCAGCGATTAACACACGAACCAATTTAATATATTTTACCAATGCTGATGATAACACTGTATCTGTTATTGATGGTAACACGTACAAGGTAGTAAAGTCAATAGAAGTTGGGAATTCTCCCGCAGACATAGTTGTCAATGAGGCTTCAAATTTGATCTACGTCGCAAATCAGGACGATGATACTGTTTCTGTAATCAATGGATCTAAGGCTCTGGGGACAGTAATCGGATCAATTAGCTCAGGCAGTCAACCACATGGTGAAGTATTTAATCAACGTACAAATACACTATATGTGAGTAATGTAGGTTCCAACACCGTTACTGTCGTTAATGGAACGACAAATAGCCCCATTGGAAGCATTCTTATTGGTGACCCTAATCTGGCTGATGATTTTGATTTTGCAAGTCATATGGCTGTAAACCCAAACGACAATCTCGTGTATGTGACAAGCCAGGATGCTAACGCAATCACCGTAATAAATGGTACTACGAATAGAGTTATTGGTCAAAAATAGATATTCTCAGACTTATTATTTCAAAAAATTATTGGAACTTCACAGTGGATCCCGAAGCAAAAGGTAATGACACTTGTATAAGAAGCGACGATAGACATGCATTACAGATACACCAAGAAATAAACGTCAAATGTGGACGACATCATTAGAAAAGGCAATAAGCCTATATTATTTGATGATATAATGATCGTACATAATGACGACATTTGAAGGGAATTTGTCAAATACTGATAAGAGAGGATCGATTTTAGTTGTTGATGATGAACCTGATATTGTAATTACATTAAGAACTGTGCTTGAAAGGAATAACTTTAAGGTAGATACACATACAGAACCCCTTCAAGTGATAAAAAACTTCGAGATAAATGCTTATGATCTTCTAATTTTGGATATCAAAATGCCACAAATGAATGGATTCGAACTCTACAGGGAATTAAAGAAGATAGATGAGAATATCAAAGTATGCTTTTTGACCGCCCTAAGTGAGCTACACGACTATGATGCATTCAAGAAGGAAGTATTTCCTAAAACTGGACAGCGGTACTACGTACAAAAACCAATAGAAAATGACGAAATCCTAGAAAGGATCAACGAGATTCTTGGTTCTTCATGATCGAGATAAAACTGATTTTCATTGGTTTATGTTCGTATCTATTTGCCGATTAACATTACAGTAGAGTCATTTTTGGTTAATAGGGTCATCCTGTAAAGTATCGAATCTAGCTCGTATTTCTTTATCGACCTAGATTTAGTAATATTCTCAACTTTCTGTTATCACGGATTAAGTTAGCTCGTATCAATATATCCATTGGTACGCGGGACATCATTTTGTATGACTCGAATCTCAATTTTAGTACTTATCGGTAAAACGCAGATATTGGGTGCCCTTGTAGCATGAGGTGATATTATATGGCAGGCAATAGCCTTCATCATAATATTTACAAATTCACCGCCCTTATTATTAATGATTTATTGAAAATTTGCAGTCAGCAATAACAATATCAGATATGGTACAAATCCCAGTTTGTATAAATCCATATGTTTGGTTTAGTATCGTGTCTAGTACGTAGATTCAAGAAACGTAATTATATAGTATCAGGAGACATGATAACCTATGAAAACATTATCATGTCGCGAGGCTGGATTTGATTGCGATTATGTTGTTAATGGGGAGACTGAAGAAGAGATCTTTAAAAATGGAGGAGAACACGCTATGAAAGAACACGGAATGAAGCCCGAAGACATTACGCCAGAGTTTAAGGAGAAACTAAAAGGACTGATCATTTCTTCGTAGGTTAGCCTTCCCAAAAAATTGTAACGTGGTTGGCAGATTACTGCCAGTTGCATTTTGATAAACAAAAGACGCTGACTGTGTTATTACTATTCAACAGTTGGTAAAAAATTTGCTTATCTACAGGCCATAGATCCCTTAACAGCTTACTCTTATTCGTTACTGAAATTTATTTACACCCAAACAATATTCTAGCCCACCTGCACGTTCTTCGTCAAATCAATTCTTATATCAACAAACAAGATTTTCAATGGATTTGCCGTAAAGACTAATAAATCACAGTAATGATACAAGGCAAGCAACTGGAGTATCAGGATTGTTGTTGGCTGGACACTTAAAATTAAGGAAGTATTGGGTGATGTACCTTCTACTCTTATTCATACCAGCTGCATTAATATCTGAACTACTACACAATGACCATTATGTAACTTTCGTATTTGCTTGCATTGCACTGGTCCCGTTGGCAAAGATGATCGGAGATTCCACCGAACATTTAGGTTTGCATTTTGGTGCCACTGCTGGCGCATTACTAAACGTAACTTTTGGCAATGCGCCAGAATTAATAATCGCAACATCCGCAATGAGCGCCGGTCTTTTCACATTAGTTAAGGCATCAATAACAGGATCAATTTTGGGAAATATCCTCTTAATCCTTGGATTAAGTCTGATTGCTGGAGGGTTCAAGTACAAGGAGCAAGGATTCAACAAGGAAAATACGGGCATGCAAACTTCGATGTTATTTATAGCGATAATAGGTCTAACTATTCCAACTATATTATCTGCAACCACTTTAAATTCAAGTATAGATGCCAATTCAAATGGACAAAGAATACAAGCGTTAAGTGAGTCGGTAGCTTTTATTCTATTGGCTGTGTATATTGCAGGCATCGTATTTACATTTGTTACTCACAAGCATTTATTTACTCAGAATAATCAAGCCGTTGAGTTAGAAGTTCAAGACGGAAACCACAAGGGAATTTCGACCAAGGACCAGCAATCTTTTATGTGGAGCAAAAAAAGGTGTTTCATAATACTTTTCTTCAGCATAGTAGGAGTCGTAATTACAAGTGAAATACTTGTTGGGACGGTATCAATAGCAGCCAAAGAACTTGGATTTGGTGAAGTATTTATCGGAGCAGTAATTGTTGGTATAATTGGGAACGCTGCAGAACACGGTAGTGCTCTGATTCTAGCCGCAAAAAATAAACTTGACCTATCTATTGGTATTGCATCTGGATCTGGGACCCAAGTTGCGTTGTTTGTTGCTCCAATATTAGTAATAATAGGAATGATAAGTCATCATCCATTTACACTCGTTTTTACGACTTTCGAATTGATTTCATTGTTGTTAGCTGTAATAATATTGAATTGGATTGCGCATGATGGCAAGAGCAATTGGTTCGAAGGAGTAATGCTAACTTGCGTGTTTATAATAATAGCTATCGGTTTTTATTTTGTAGGTTAAGTGGAAGCCAGTATTATCGTACTATGACTAACCTCATTCATTATTTATGCTAAGTTTAGATTTATTTTGGAACTATTTATACTAGACTTTCATCTAAATAATTGGAATGCCACTGAGTATATTTAGCCTTCGATCTCATGCGATCTAGCCTTGCTTGGCATTCCCTATAAGGTTCAAAAATGATACCAAAGCTAAATGTATTTGGATTGGCTAATATCAATGGCTTTGCAAATCAGAAATAAAATACGATTAACAACTATGAACGACAATTGAAATGATAACGCTTAGATCGATTTGTTCGATAGTGGATCGAAGGCATGTTCAGTGAGTTTGGCATATAGGTTAAAAATGAGTTGACCTTTAATTATTAATGTTATGACCATATGATGCAATAGTAATTCACTCACGTTGCGTTTCAATTCGTGGGTAAAGAACAAGTTGTTCTAATTCAATTAATCTCACTACACTCGCATAGGAAAGATAAAAGGTTGATATTACCTTATCGTAAAAGTATATACGACAAATAATAACATTGAAGAGTTGTTTTACATGTGGTTACGATGAAAGCATTCCTTTCAAGTGTACCTATTGTGACGAATGGTTTTGTCATCTGCATAGGATTCCGGTAAACCATTCATGCCCTTTTGTTAAGGAATACATAGAAAAAAGAAAAATTATGATGCAAGATGATTTTGTTAGAAATTCCACAAATACATCATTTCTAAGATCACTGGCAAGGGCAACGAAGATAAAAAGTTCCAAAACTGAATTATTACATCTTTCTATTGCTACGCTACTCGTTATGGCGGTTGGTTTATCCTTTAATCATTACAGATACATTTCTTGGCAGTTTCTTGCAATTTTTGTGAGTGCATTTCTTATTCATGAGTTGGCCCACAAGTTTTTAGCGCAATATTATGGCAGCTGGGCAGAATTTCGTGCGCAGTTATATGGTCTAATCATTACAGCGATATCTGCGCTACCAATTATGCCGTTTAAATTTATTGCACCAGGAGCAGTTATGGTAGGTCTATCTGACAAAAATAGATTTGGAAGAGTTGCTTTAATCGGTCCTATTACCAATTTGGTTATGGGTTTTGGATTCTTGATGTTTAGCTATTTGTTTCCTTATAGTTCATATATGTACGTTGGAGCTTCATTTAACGCATGGATAGCGATGTTTAATCTGCTACCCTTCGGAGTCTTGGATGGGCAGAAAATTTTTGACTGGAATAAGATGGTATGGGTTTGTACGATGGCGTCGACAATGGTATTATTTATTGCTTCTTATCTATGAATATTTAGAACCATTGTTATAAATGACATAATACAATAACATTATCGAAGTAACTAAAGCCATTTGATAGATGATCAAGGAAACTCAAAACTCACAGTATCTAGCTTCGTGCAAGCTTTAGATGCTGCGATTCAAATTTTACGTAACGAGCAATTTACAGGACAAGTAGCTGGTGGAAAGATTACCAATAGATTCGTAGAACTTGAAATTCCAGAACAGCTTGCAATAATTGGTGACATACATGGCGACTTACGTGCTTTACTGAATATCTTTCAGAAAATTAAGATCGACGAATTTGTCATGAATCAGAATAATAAAATTATCTTCTTGGGAGATTATGTAGATAGAGGATCAGCGTCAATCGAGGTGTTGTATACGATATGTTCGCTAAAGATCCAATACCCACAATCCATCATACCTATGCGCGGAAATCATGAAGCGCCTAAAGAGTTTCCAATCTATTCTCACGATTTACCCACGAGAATGATGGAGAGATTTGGTAAACGATTGGGGATGGAAATTTATCAAACCAAGGTAATCGAACTATTCCACATGCTGTATCTTATAGCAATTATTCAAGGAGAATTAGTCCTTGTTCACGGGGGCGTACCTGCTAATATAAACAGCATACACGGGAAATTTGATGATCTTATTCCCAATACTGGCTTATTTAGTGAATTCTTCGAAGAAATATTATGGAATGATCCACGGGCCATTCTGCCAGACGGAAGGGAATGGGAGATTTCTAGGAGAGGTCTGGGCAAACACTTCAGTTCAAATATCTCTAAAAAATGGTTAAGCGCATCCAATACTAAAGTGATCGTTAGGGGACACGAACCATGTAATGGGTTCAAACTTGACCACGAAGGCAGAGTCCTGACTCTGTTTTCATGCAAAGAAGCGTATCCAAAATACGACATAGGCTATATCTTAATTTCTGGTAAGCAATTGCGCTCAATAAGGGATGGTTATGATCTAGCAGAAAGCGTAGACATCCTCTAATATCGAGACCCTAATTAGAGCACATCTTAATCTCATTTCCGGACAAGAATTCCCAGACTTAACATGTCTCAATTGTCGTAATGTACCCATAAGAAAAGCACTTCGTGTACTGTGGTCTTATTTGATGAGTAACGATCGAGGAACGCATCACAGCCAATTTCTAACTTCTTTAGTAGTCAAGATTTATGAAATTGTTATGGTTATACAGGACTTTTGTATTAACCTAGATTCAAGTTATCTGATAACAAGAGTAGTGTTCGCGATCATGAGTACTAGATAGCAAGCGTCGATTTGATCTCCTTGCACCGTTTTCGTAATGATACAGTAGAAATATCAGCCACTTGACAAATTTCGACCTGTCTAAGAAATTCATTACAATTCTGTGATGCAAGATAAATTACCGCGCCTGCCAAAGCTCTTGGATTTTTTCCAATAGATATCCGGTTCTGTTGAACTTCCGAATAAACCTTCAAGGCTTCCCTTTTGGTTTTTTCGCTCAAGTTCAATCTATTGGAAATTAGGGTTACATAATCGGGTCCGTGTAGAACTGGCATTTGTAATGAGAGCTCTTTTAGAATCAGCTTGTAATGTGACATGACATCTTTACTGGACAAATTACAAACTGCTGCTACGTCAGATATTGTTTTCGGGGTTGCAGTTTCTCTACAGGCTGCATATAATGCAGCTCCTACCAAGCCCAGAGTTGATCTACCTTTTGCCAATTTTTTGACAGCCGCCTTTCTATATATATAGGCCGCACTTTCCATGACAGCTTGACTCAAATACAGTTTGTCTCCAAAATTGTTAAGAAATTTCAAAGCTTTTTCTAAATTTCGAGAAATAGAATCGTTTAATTGAGATCTATTATTCCAAGTTCGCAGTCGCTGCATTTTCAGTCTTTGTGATGGTTCGAGTGCCTTACCTCGAGCATCGGTGTCACCAAGTCCTATCAATGTTGACAGGCCCTTATGATGAATTGCTAATGATTCCGGTAATCCAGTTCTAGACCTGTCGCTGAAGCCAGATTGGGCATTAAATGCGGCCCCACTTTCGTTATTAAAAAACTTATCATTCGCTACACAACCGCATGAGCTGCAAACATATTCACTGGAGACCATATCAAAAATGACCGTATAACTCTTACATTGATCACAATAAGTGGCATCATTAACATCATTTAACTTGCTCTCCGAAGGCATTTAATCGTTAACAGGCTCCATCAAGAGAAGAGGCGCTTTGGATTTTTATCCATAGTTTTTCTAGAAATAAGATAATTGTGTTATTCTACGACTATTATGTTATTTTTCAATATGAAACACCTTTTATTGTTAGATATTCTAACATGACAACTGTGCTTATTCGCTGCCACTTATCACTTTCTAGAAAGAGTGTATTCATATTAAGTCGAAGTCACAATCCCTTATGGTACAGGGCTTGGTAATGGACATTTTGACTTTTATCTGGCTTTTGAATATTCCTATTGCATTTATTGCAATATTGAGATGCTTGACGAATAATCGAATCTTCATACACAAGAATCCTGCTAGGATTCACAATGACCCCACAATAATTTTTCAAATAACAACTAGGTCGGCCACCAATACTCCTGTGGTCCTACGCGGAATAAGTTCTATAATCGATTCATGTTCCCAGATTAATTATTTAAATTATAGGATATCTGTTGTTACTGACGATATTAGAGACATGCAGGTCTTAAATGATAGGAAATGCGAAGTCGTATTCGTAGACAAATCATTCAAGACTTCGGCAATTAAGAAAGGCAGAGCTCTACAGTTCGGAGTTGTCCATCGCCGAGAATGCTCAGAGAATACCAAAGATTATTGGATATTTCATATGGACGATGAAAGCTTTCTCACATCTCAAACTGTCCTCTCTCTCTTGAAGTTTATTAGAGAAGGGGCAGGAGTTGCCGCAGAGGGTCCTATATTTTATCCGTTAAAATTTGAATCTGCAAATCTGTTAACAGCACTTGCGGAATCGGTAAGGCCATTCTCTTGCTATGATTGTGTATCTCAAATGACAAATGGTTCCATCATCAAAACGCCTCCCCTGCATATGCATGGCTCCAATTTACTAGTTAGGGCTGATGTTGAAGATTCGATAGGTTGGGATTTCGGGCCCACACTAGCAGAGGACCAACTATTTGGTTATAAGGTATATCAGATATACGGTCCAGATTCATTGGGCTGGCATGGTGGGATATTATTAGAACAACCACCTCTAAATATCAAAGACCATTTCATGCAAAGACGGAGATGGGTAGTGGGAAGTCTTCAGAATATTGATGAGTTTTCATGGGCTCACAAGGTCAAAGTTATCTATAAATTGACAACCTATTTTCTAGGATTTGCGGCTGGAATCACTTCAATTGCACTATCTATACTTATGCACTTACCTCTAATGATTACATTATTAGCCGCAGGCTGGAGTGTGGGAGCGGCCAATATTGATTTAATGAACAGCACATTTAGCAAGACAATGGATATATTTTATAGTGAATCAATTCTGCATCTTTGGGTTGGAGGGTCATACTATGAAGCGGCAATTGCGTCTCTAATTTTTATGTCATCAATTGTCTGGCTATTTTCATACCAGTTTGGATTATTTTTGAACTTACGATATTCTAAACTAAAATTCGGCAAAAAGTTCTTAATGCATGTTCAGACTCTCGTGCTTTGCCCGATTCTTGGCTTAATCGAAACATTTCCGGCTTTTTTTGCAATTATTGAATATGGCCTAAAAAAGAATTCGGTGAACAAACGTACTTCCCCTGTTTATGATTTTTATGTAATAAATAAATAACAATCGACCATGTCCTCCAATTGAATTTTGAATTTGCTCACTATCGTACTTTTGATTGCAGTTCATACCTCCTCGCTTTGAATAGTTCACTGCTCCGGACGGTATTGAAACTCTAGAGATTATATAAGTACTGGAGAATACCTATTTTTAATACACAAGGACCAATTTTGGGTTGCTCAGACACAAATTTAGAGATGACACGGAAATAATGAGATATAGTGATTCGATATTAGGCACCCCCGCAAGACTTGGAGGGGATGGGATTCGAACCCATGAACCCCTAAAGGACGGGATGACTCATCCACTTCAACTTAGGCTTGCATATTATGTTACAAACCTTGATCTTGAGTCCTGCGCGTTTGACCGGGCTTCGCTACCCCTCCGCGTTATCGTAGCGGCAAGGATCCTTATTTCTTGCTTACTGTTTATGGTTGTAATAAGTCAATCATCACGAGCTTTCCTGACCAAAGACGCCCTAATTTCAACAAATTGCCTCTAGGTATCCAGAACCTTTATTATTGCAATGTAACGATCTGAAACAAGTAATGAAGATCGCTGAGTTAAATCCTGGGATGCGAGGAGTAAACGTAGAAGGACGAATTGAAAGTATAACTGAACCAAGGACGGTAAATCTTAGAACTGGAGGAACAGCGCAGGTTGCAGATGCCATGATTTCTGATGAGACCGGCAGTATAAAACTATCACTCTGGGATGATCAAATCAATTTGGTCAAGGATGGTGACACTGTCAGTATAGAGAATGGCTACACTCAGGCATTTCGAGGAGAAAATAGCCTTAATATAGGAAGGTACGGAAAAATGAAGAGACTCTAAAATTGCTTTTGGTGGTTTAATTGTTTATCCAGTAATACACTCTAAGGCATCTGTTTTAGAATTAGAATAGAAACTAGGTGATTCAATAATGATGTGTCCTAACTTATATATCCCGTGTCGGAAGACCTAGTGCGTACAACTGATTGATTTTCATCTTGTTGCATTGAACCGCTAGTCATCTGCTGTTCGATCGTCTTTATCAGTTTTTCAGTGTCTTTCGCTCTTTTCTCAATATCAGTCATATCGACCTTGAGATGTAGGATTGACACTAGCGTTTCTAGAATTGACTTTGATGCCTTAGCATCTATCACAAATCCAGATGTTTCTGCTAATAAGCACGTTCCCTTCATTCCGCGACGCTTTGCGATTCCGACAACTATACCATTCATACCAGTTATACTTCCACCTTCCATAGTACGTACATGCTGCTCATTGAGGCTCTTTACTGCTTCTAGATCACCTGCAGTTCCAAATATGCGAGGTTCGGTTACAAATGAACCCGTAATGTAGGCTGCAAGTGTAAATACTTGACTACTGTTGAATCTAGAGGCAATATCCAAGATTTCTTCTGCGAGTAGATATTCTGAATCAGAAGCGGTTGGCTGTGAGTCTCCGCTAAGCAGAAGTAATCCGACTCCCATAGAAGTAGGTGCACTGGAGTAATAGAGATAATTTTTTAAAAGATCCGCAGTCCCATCAGATTTTATTAACAACTGAGCAGGAAAGGCAGTAGAATAGATATCAGCTAGATGTATAGCATCAAGTTCGTGTATCAAGTGATCTACAGCCAATTTACCAACATAACCGCTTCCAGGAAAACCACAAATCAATACAGGAGTACTTATAGTCGGAATATCTTTAGTGGAGTAGACTACGTTGATTTCAGGATGATTTATTCGCACGTACAATTTGACAGTAACTTCGACTATAAACTGTTTGTGAACCATTTCCAATGTTTGAATCATGACTATCTGCTTAAGTGAATTCTCGACTAACATAAAAGTAAAAGTTAAAAATCCAATTTCAACTATTGAATGATGTAAGCCCCATTTCTAGGCTAGATACTATTGACTCTACATCAGGATATCAGGTATTTGATGATTTTCCGACCTTTAATTCACTGGATTTCCTTTTTACCCTAGATCCAAACAAAATAGCCGTAAACACCACAAATACACCGCACGTCAGTGCGAACATAAATATTTCATCAGCCATGTTATGGTATCTGTATTGTCGCTTTTTTTAAAGGTATTGTATTATTGGACTACTAGATTATGCAGAAATGATCGTAAATTACATAGATATGGAATGTTGAGTGGCTTGAGATAGTAATGCTTGAATTCCGACTATAAAAGACAAGATCTGCAGAATTCGAGGATGATTCAATATGACGTTTGAGATTCTTGCCATTATAAGAATATCCGTGAGCAAGAGACCAAATTAAGTCTAATAAAATTCGATCGATATAAATCTTGAAAGCAAGCTGTAACCAACAGTACGATGCTTAGTATTATTAGTAAGGAGATCTGATCTATTGTAAGAAGAATTGCCTTTAAGGTCAACAGGTTGGACTAACAGAGGATGGTTGGAAATCGTTGAATTCATACTCTCTATGTGCAAAGAAGGTTCGCGAAAAACTCATGTCATGTATAGGTGTAATCTCAACTCTAAACAAATTAATGAGTATCTTGATTTTCTCTATCAATGTTCAATGCTTGAAAAAACCCCAGAGCATCCTAATTCCAAGAGATATATATACAAGACTAGTAACTTAGGGAGGCAAGCTATCGAAAGTTATCATAAATTGGTTAGTTTATTCAAGAAAGATCCGGCATCTTTACGGTCATTGGATTAAATCTCGTTAGATCTAAGGCTTAAAATAATTCTATCTGATAGTTCCACTCTTGTTATATTGAATGTCAGTTTAGTTGTGTTGTCTGAGATGAAAAATCGTAGTCGTTACGAGGTAATAGCTGCTATTCTTAAGTCCGCAAATAAGGAGGAGACAAGAACCAAGATCATGTACAAAGCAATGTTGAGCAATGATCAGTGTAAGATATATCTAGATTCTCTTCTTCAAAGCGGATTGATCGAAGAAGTTCAAAATGGAACAAAAGTGGTTTATAGAACTACAAGTAAAGGAAATAAATTTCTGTCATATTATGATCAAATGAAGGAGCTGCTACCTGTCGGAATAGAAGACAACCTTACGGAAGAATATTACCGTCTGAGCGCGTAAAGTGATTACACTAAGCAATCCAAACTAATTATGGGAAATCCGAGTGAACTATTTACTGATAACGCGTGACAATGATCATTAGGAATTATAGATTCTACTAGAAGAGTACTATGTAAAAGCCTTAGTTTCAAAAATACATCCATGTTGCGTACGATATCTTTATACTTCAATGGTTTGAGGGTAACCAATATTGAGAGGTTCACACTAGATCTGAAATACGGCAGGACCTTTGAAAACAGAAATCCTTCATACGAACTGTCATTAATTTCATCTAGCATAATCATGCCTAGCAAATTATTGTTCTTTCGACACCGTAATTTGGGTACGGCTTCTTGAAAATTTGTTAAAATTTCTGGCAAGGGAGTATGAGCAATTTGTTCACCATTGACCTTCGAAGTCCCACTATGATCTATTATGGGATGAAGTAACATAATATTTTTTCTGGCTTTTTGGCCCAAATATGGATGCAGGTATTCTGAAATAAGCTGCTGTTCAATACCAGATGCTGGCTGTATTATTATACCATTGTCATTTTTGCTCATAAACTGAGAAGCTATTTTTGCTAAGAATGATGCATATGCATTTGGAGAAATTATTCGGTCTATTTCAATAAGTATAATTTTATTCGGTATGAAGTTAGAATATTCGACACTAAGGTCTTCGCAGACTATTCCAGCATATTTCCGCCCTTTTTTGAGACTCGAACTAGGATCCAATAATCTGGCCTGATCAAGCAATTTTCTCTTAGAGATGACGTTGATTTTGGTATCAGTAAGAAATTCAGAAGGATCGTAATGAGTATAGCTTCTAAAGATTCCCTTGTTAAGTGTGAATATATATGAAGATCGATGGATCTTAGTGCCTCGCAATTTTGCCAAGAAAACTTGTCTGATATCAGTATTTCTATATGCTTTTTGCTTTAATTCAACTATCCCATCAACTATAAAATCGAGCGTGTTATTTTGAGAAGCCTCACTTGTGAAAATCAATTTAGCTCCAGCCCTTTCGCGCCATGTTTGCAAAACCCTTTCGTTATTTAGCCGGGCTTCGGTATCCATGAAAGAGGCTATTGCATCCCAACTGTCGATAATTATGATTGGAGCCTTGACATCCATCAACTGATTTGTTATCCTTTCAAATAGCGACTCTGGCTCATCAAGACGTGCATCCTCGAAACTAGATAGACTGGACCGTTGGTTAGAAGGATCATTTGCCTCCATATTTTCTCTAATCACAAAATTATCTAACCATGGATAATTCACGAAAAGCTGTCTGGGCGAGAGCCTGGTGGATATATAAAAGAAATTGCTTCTTATTTGCAGTGCCTTCAAAATCGTTAGAGACAAAGTGCTCTTGCCGGTGCCTGAGTTTCCTTTTATCAATAGCGAGTAGGTATCACGGCTTACGAACTGCATTAATTCCGGTGGTATTTGCATCAGGATATCATCATCTTTGAGGATCGTGCCATTTTTATACTATCCATGTAACCCGACTAACTATGTTAACGAATTCATTATTATATCATCTAAAACTCGCTATGTATGCATATCGCTAGCTCCGTATGAATACAGTTAACATGATTGCCTAATGGTACTATGACCATGGATTAACTCCCTTTTGATATCTTGATGCATCAATTAATCCTTCTGCATAACCTATGCTCAGTACTGCAAGTTCTAATTTCCCTTGTCCCATGAATCGCTCAGCATCATAGATATAGTGCTCCGCACTATCAAGTGACTCCAATATGCCTTTGTTATGTATAGTATCTGTATCTCCTTCGACTATTTTTTTCAAATTTTTGAGTGCCAGCTTTGCTTTTGGAACATAGCGTTCAATCATCTTTACCGATAGTTGATACACCTTCAAAGTGTTATCCGACGGTTTGTCCAAGTTATCGGTCAAGTAGGCTATACATTCTTCTTCCATAAAATGTAGTCGCCCTGTAATAATCATCGAATGTGGACCAGGACCAAAGTTTAATTTAACTAAGGATCGAATCTTTCCAGAAATTATATTTTTTTCATTTGTTCCTATTCTAGAAGCAACTATAACGAAGGTATCTTGGTTCAGAATACCGTATTTTAGATCATTTTCAACGTCCAATAGAAATTCTAAGGCGTAAACAGGATCAAGAAAAAATGGTGTGCCGGCTTCTTTTTCAGCATATTCGGTTAAAATCAAAGTGTGATTGCCTGCCAATAAATTGTCGTGAATTACGTTATAGACACTAATGGCGGATTGAGAGTCGGACATCATAGTGACGCTTCTGCCACATTTATAAAAATGCAAGCCAGATTCACCTACAACAGAGGTTAGTCCGGAGGCTGCGTGAATAACTTTCATGTCTACTGAATTTTTCTTGGCTCGAAGGAATAATTCTGAGTGCGTTGTGGCAATGAGGGGATCGCCATACGATAGTAGTGCTATATCCTTGTGTTTTGCTTCCTCTAAAATCATTCTCCCGTCTTCCACAACCCATCTTTTGACTGAAATTATTTCTATTCCGCCGTCATCTACCAATGCTTGTATATGTACCAAATCATCATCTGAGATTTCACTTGTGAATCTCTCTACGAATAATTTTTTGCAGTTTTTCAATGTATTTATAGCGTAGAGGCTAAGGCCCAGGTATCCGTCGATTCCCAATCCAACGAACCAGAGCATAAATAATCAGACGAATAAACTAGAATTAAATCTTATTCAGTGGTTCAGAGATATTTCTGCGTGAATGTAGCCTAGAGATATGAAACAGAGCCCTCGAAAAAATGTCTATGCTAGTGATGTATTCTTCCAAGTTCACCCGTTCGTCAATGGTGTGTGAGCCATGAGGCTCGCCAGGGCCGTATGTTACTACAGGTATTTTAAAAACATTTCCCAAAATATTCATATCTCCAGTGCCTGTTTTCCTTAAAAGGGTTGGTCGAACCTTTCTAATGTCAAGTATCGATAATGACATAGCTCTCACCAAGGCTGAGGTATAGTTTGCCTCAAATGGTTCGGTCTGGTCTTGTATTCTATAGTTCGCTTTCAAACCTTTTTCATTTGCAATTTTAGCTATGACTTGGTCGACTATTGACAATACATACTGAGATTGAATACCTATTGGAATACGAATGTCAATAGTCATACTCGCCTTCCTCGGAGTAACATTGTGACTTGATCCTCCAACTATTTCAGTAAGGCTGCAGCTTACGATTTTAGTTCTGCTATCATGATTACTAATACTTGTTACTTCTGACTTTATCTTAGTCCAGAAATCATAAATTTGTTCGATGGAATTCTTCGCCAGCCATGGTGCGCTAGCGTGTGCACTATTCCCAACATCGCACGTTAGCCTAATAGATATCCTCCCCTTATATGCAATGGTGATATTATGAATACCACTAGGTTCACCAAAGATTGCATAGTCAAGTGGTAACCTTGACGCTACGAGATTTTTCACGCCTGTAGCGTTTCCTTCTTCATCTACAACGCCCACAAATGAGATGGTCCCATTTTGTTTGGGGAATTCAGAAGCTGCGAGTAACATTGAAATCAATGCCGCCTTGGCATCTGATGCGCCTCTTCCATACAAATAGCCATCACTGATTCTTACAGGAATTCGCCCAGGGACAGTGTCCATATGGCCGCAGAGAAGGATCCTTGGTTCACCTAGGCCCTTGGTTGCTATAATATTCCCAACGCTATCGATATACGTCTGCTCGAAACCTAATTCTTCAGTGCATCTTGCCTTAAGCATGTTAGCCAGAGATGATTCAGATCGCGATGGGGTATATAGTTCTAGGGCGCTTTTTAGCAATTCGATAGCATAGTTACTTGAGACCAATTTGTTAGAGCCTCAATACTTTCCCGCTTCGTTGACGAATTCTACAATTTTTCCTGGAATATCGACGTCAGTGACCTTGACGGTATTTTTAAATTCGGTCGTATTATTGACCTCGTGAACTACGAGTCCGTCTTTCTTACTTTCCATCAAATCAACGCCAACAATTTTGCCATTCACTACTCTGCTAGCGTCTAGACATATATCTTCAAGCTCACCTGTCACGGGACAATTTTCTGCCCGAGCACCCAGAGCCATATTTGTTTTCCACTCGTCGTTGCCTGAGTATCGATAGATAGCAGCTATCACCTGCTCGCCGACGACTATGGCTCTTATATCTCTAGGAGGCCTATCTACAAATTCTTCGAAATAATATACGTGATACAAGGGAAACATGTGCTCCCTATGCTCAAGTATACCTTTAGCTGCGTCCTTATTGCCCAAAACAGCAATTAGCCTACCCCAACTTCCAATAGTTGGCTTAATTATGGCTGGATATCCTAATTGATCCAATGCCGCAAGAGCCGATGATTCTGAGAACGCTGTGAATGCTTTGGGAGTCCTCACACCGGCTTTTTGAAGTATCATGTGCGTAAAGAGTTTATTACCACATATTGAATTTGTCGATAGTGGATTAAATACAAGTGCTCCGAGACCTTCTAAGGCAGCAGTAGAGTGAATATTCTTAAAGTAACTAACACATCTCTGGATGATCTTGTAAAGTTGATATTGAAATTCTGATTTGTTCAGATCCAGAAAGAGGCTTTTGCAATCGATATTAATAGGGTCAAAACCACGTTTTTTTGCAGCTTCATATAATGCTTTTTCTTCCCATCTGATCTGGTCATAAAGAATTGCGAGATGAGGGAAGGTCTTGGCTTGATCCGTCACTGGCCCCAATCCTCACCGACTGTCTGGGCCGGCTTAAGGCTAAAATCGTTTCCCTCTTTCACTAGTTCATAACTTGCTCCACAATCTTGACAAGTCACAATCTCCCCCTCGATGGAGTCTGATGGAGGCTTAACTTCCGCATCGCATTCTGGACATTTGACCATTTTCTAATCAACTACTCCTTAGCCTTTTGATTTGGGCTCACATCATTAAGTATCTTTCTTTCCAATCTGTCATCTAAGTATAGTTCTAATATGTCTCCCATTCTCAGATCCTTCAGTCCCCGGGCCAACTTTTCAGCCTCACGAATGTTTGTTTCTAACCCAAGTAAAGATAAAAGGTAGGCTGCTCCATTTTTTCCCGCGAGTTCGCCAAATACAATTTTTCTTCTATTGCCGACTATACTCGGCTCTATAATCTCGTATGCAGAAGGATCTCGTAAAATTGCAGCGAGATGGGTTCCGGCTTTGTGCTTATAAGCACTATCTCCTACAATCGGTTTCGACTCTGGAATTGGCAGTCCAGTATACTGTGAAATAGTTCTTGACAAATCCTTCAACATATGCAATCTAAGATCATTGCTAGAATTGTAGATTAGCATCAACGTAACTGCAGTCTCAGCGAGAGACGGAATACCTGTCCGTTCTCCTAATCCATCGATAGTAGTGTGAATTTGATTTGCCCCGGCTTCGCACCCGGCTAATGCATTTGCCAATGCAAGACCCAAATCATTGTGACAATGAACATCTAGCATGCTCTTTGAAGTATCAATATTCTGATTGACAAGACTGACAAGCTTGTGCATCCCCTTCGGTCTCATAATGCCAACCGTATCAGGAATGCTAATCCTTTCTATCTTTCGATTGTTCATTTCCTTGCACATTTCAATTAGAAATGAAGGATTTGTTCGACTGGCGTCCTCCATGGTGAAACGAGCTTTCAAACCATGTGATTTTATATAATCTGCAACATCTAATGCTCTATTTTTTGCTTCTTCCCTTGATATTTTTAATTTTGATGACAAATGAATATCGGAAATTCCCATATAGGTGGCTATCCACTCGGCATCACAACTTATTGCAACATCAATATCCGATCTAATTGCCCTCACATGTGCTACGATATCGGCTTTTAATCCCTGTTTAATGATGGTCTTGGTGGAAACAAAATGATCAGAAGAGACTACTGGACTTATTTCAATTTGGTCTACGCCAAACGAATCGAGCATCCACGCAATTTGAATTCGCTGTTTTGTTGTGAACGATACTCCAGGATGTTGTTCACCTTCCCTAAGTGTCGAGTCCAATATATGGATTCTGCTTTTTTCCTTATCCGATTCATTGTACATAAGCGCATAATGGTTCGGATCTGACGGTTTTAGTGACATTATTTCTACATCAGTGTTATTTTCGTATAAAATATAAATCTTATCGCAATCCTGATAAATCGGATTTTCTCAAATAAATTATATTCAGAAAGGTCACCTGCACTACCTCACAGATTAGTGAATGGTCCTCAGGATTATGACTGTATTGGTATCTACTACTCCCTCTGTCCTGCGAACATCGTCTATACATCGATTGATTTCGGCTATCGAGGGGGATGAAATAATAGCCGCAATGTCATATTGACCAGTAATTTCGTAAATAGTCAGTACACCCGGTAATTTCTTCAGGTTTGTCGAAACAATAGAGGTGTCAGACGTTGAACTAACTGAGATCAGAGCAATTGCGCTGGTTTTGTCAGCGCTCTGGGTGGCAATAGTAAATTTCGTTATAAATCCATTTCTCATCATATTCTTTATTCTTCTTCGAACAGCAGATTCAGAATAGCCTATTTCATTTGCAATGTCTACAAAAGACTTTCTCGCATCCTCCTGTAGTATCTTGATTATCTTCTCATCTATTGAATCTTGACTATCTGACATTTTTCCTATCCTCTTCTTTAGTAAGTATTTTGTCTATCTTTCCAAGTGCGGATGAGACCATCGATTCATCTATCACAAGCGGTGGTAGCAACCTAATTATATTTTTTCCAGAATAAAGCATAAGTATACCATTTTTTATGCCGTCGAGAAGTATCTCTCTAACGTCAAAACGTAGTTCTATGGCAAGCATTAGTCCCAGACCTCTCACGTCTCTAATTATTTTGTGTGTTTCTTTCAGGCACATCAATCCATCTTTAAAGTACTTACCAATTGAACAAGCATTTTGTACAAGCTTATCTTCGACTAAGGCGTCAAGAGCTGCTGATGCTGCAGTACAAGCGATTGGATTGCCAGCAAACGTTGAAGAGTGTTCTCCTATTTTCATAGCATCAATTATTTCAGTTTTAGCTAAAGTGAGGGCCATAGGTATGCCGCCCCCTATACCCTTTGCTAAGCACATTATATCTGGGATAGTATTCCAGTGCTCTCCAGCCCACATTTTTCCAGTCCTTCCAAGTCCAGACTGGATCTCGTCGTAGATGAGCACTATCCTACGATTGGTACATATTTGCCTAATTTTTTGCAAGAGTCCATCTGGAGGTATTATAATACCTGTTTCACCTTGAATCGGTTCCAGTATTACCGTTCCAATAGAGTCGTCAATTTCATTTTCTAGATTCGCTCGATCGTTGTAAGGAACGAATTTTACGAAATCCAAAAGTGGCATAAATGGCTTTCGATACTTTTCGCTGTAGGTAACGGATAAAGCTCCCAAAGTCTTGCCGTGGTAGCCACCAGTCATTGCAATTATTCCGGCCTTCCCAGTGTACTTTCGGGCAAATTTTAGAGCTGCCTCTACTGATTCAGCACCACTATTACTGAAGGCTACCTTTGAGAGTCCTTTAGGAGAGATCGATGATAGTTTTTCTAGAAACCTCAATCTGGTGTCGTTGTATGTCGACATGTGACAAACGATTAGCTTCTCAGATTGGTTTTTAATCGCCTCAACCACTCGAGCGTTGCAGTGGCCCACTAGTGCTACGCCATAACCAGCCATACAATCAATGTATTCTCTTCCTTCATTGTCCCAGACCCTGGCTCCTTTTCCGCGCGATATATTGATCGGAAACCTTTGGTACAGATTTCCTATAAATTGATCTTCAGAATTCATCGCGGAGTAATGACGGTACATCGGTTGTGAGAAAGGCAAGCCGAGACAGGATTTTCGACTAGTCCAGATCCTATAATAGATTCATTCACTCCCATTTCCAATGCCTCAGTACAAGCTAACACTTTTTTTTCCATCCCAAATCCAATAGTAGGCAGCAACTCTTTTGCTCGCTTAAGAGTCATAGCAGGTATAACTTGATCGTTTATGATCAAACCTTCGACATCAGTCATAAACACGATCTTATCTGCATTTACACCACCAGCAATATATGCAGCTGCTCTATCTCCATCTATGTTAAGAAATTCGCAATCATCACCCAAAGCAATAGGTGAAATAACTGGGACATAATCCTCACTCACCAGCAGATGGATAAGATGGGGATCTACTGATCTTATTTTACCTGTATAACCTCCTTCGATTATCATCTTCCTTCCTCTCTCATTTACTATGACAAGCTTTTTCTTTCGGTCTGCCCGTATGGTAACACCATCAATCCCAGAGATACCGACGGCCTTAATACCGTTTCGAATGAGAGTACCGACAATCATCTTGTTTATTTTTCCGGACATGACCATTGTGTATATTTCGATTGTCTCTTTATCGGTATATCTACTCCGAACTCCTTGCGGTGAGACTATAAATCTTTGTTCCTTCCCAAGTCTACTCGCAACATTAGTTACATCCTTCCCACCACCGTGAACAATTACTAACTTTTCGTTTTTCATAATCAATCTCATGTCCTGGAATGTACTAGGGTGTAAACGATCAGATACTACACTACCACCCAATTTTACGACTATCATACCGGGGTAATTGGAGTCTGTTTAAGTCCATCCGTTTCATCATACTCCAGCATGACATTCATATTCTGTATCGCAGAGCCTGCAGCTCCCTTAACCAAATTATCTGATGCTGAAAGTGCAACTAATCTTTGATTTTCATCATCCACTTCGAAACCTATATCGCAGAAATTAGATCCTATCAAGAACTTTGGATCTGGAAATTTGTATAGTCCTTTTTTATCCCGTATAAATCTGATAAATGGTTCATTCTTATATGTAGTTCTATAAATCTTCCATAGGTCAATTTCATGCACTGCTCTCTTTAGGAATGTATGATTAGTCGTCAAAATGCCTCTTACTATGTTCACTGCGTGCGGCGTCATTCCTATTCTAATCGCTTTTTTGGCAATAAGTCCCAATTCTTGTTCAATCTCTCCTGTATGCCTGTGCTTCACTGGCTTGTATGGACGAATTACTCCGTACCGCATTGCATGATGGGTTCCAGCATTAGCTTTAGACCCTGCCCCAGAGGATCCTATCTTGCTATCAACAATGATATGGTCAGTATCAATCAAGTCATTTGCAATCAAAGGTTTCATTGCAAGAAGAGATGTAACAGCCATGCACCCTGGACAGGATACCAATTGGGCTTTTTTTATTTCTGCGCGATGAAATTCCGGCACGCCATAGACCGATTTTGAGAGTAATTCAGGATACGGATGTTCCCATCCATACCACTTTACATAATCCTTTGGATTCTTTAGACGAAAGTCAGCAGACAAATCTATGACCTTAATTCCTAAATCATAAAGATCTTTTACGAATTCCTTAGATTTCCCGTGAGGCAGAGCAGTAAATACCAGGTCACATGTATCACCAAGCTTATCGATACTCATATCCGAAAACGTGATATCTATAAACCCCTTAAGACTAGGATGTACACGATGTACGTATTCACCAGCCTTCTGTCTGGAAGTAACTGTGCTTATTTCGATCTTTGGATGGCCCACTAAAAGACGCAATAGCTCGCCGCCCACATATCCAGATGCTCCAACTACGCCGACTCTCATGCTACCCATCGCTACCCTGTTTCCTTGATTAGCTTCTTATGAATTTTGTTATAAGATAACTTACTAACTTTGATTGATGGCTCACCGCCTAGGTGAGTCTTGCTATGTATCAAAGATTACACCTATTTCTTGGCAACCTCAATGCTGTAGTCTATAATCGTATTGGCGATATCAGTTTTGGAAACCTTGGAAGCACCATGAAATTCAACAGTACTGTTAATTTCATGGACTAACAAACCTCTCACGTCATCTTCCATCAGGTCAACTCCCAATACTCCGCCCCCTACTGCCTTGGCCGCCTTTAATGTGATATCTTCTAATTCCTTAGTAATGTACGCTTCTTCTGTTCGACCGCCTCTTGCTATATTCGTTCTCCATTCCTTCTCTGCAGAATACCGGTAAACAGCTGCAGCGACTTGATCTCCCACTACAATACATCTAAGATCACGAGGCGGTCTTTTAATCATTTCTTGTATATAATAAATGCGGGATAATGGGTTATCATCTTCCTCTCTTAACTCAGCAATCATATTTACGGTTTCGCTATCACGCAACGGGAACACACCTCGTCCCCATGAACCGACTATTGGCTTTACTACAATAGGAAACCCTGTCTTACCAATTAAATCAGATAAAGATTCAGAGCTAAATGCGAAATGGGTCGTAGGTGTTGGGATATCTTCCTTAGCCAGCTTGATCGAAGTTAACAGTTTATTTCCACAAATTTCACCTACTTTGAAGCTATTAATTACTAAAAAGCCTAAAAATTCAAGGCAGGCAGTCAAATATAATCCTCTATAGTGGCTAATGCTTCTTTGCAATATAATATCTCCTAAATCAAAGTCATTCTTTTTGTTATTAGTGCCGATACTAATGTTCTTTGCATCTATTAGGTTTGTGTTTAAGCCTCTTTTCCTTGCTTTGTCATACAACTCCTTTTCTTCAAAACGAACCTTGTCATAAATAATGCAAAGTTCTGCCATCTATTGTCCCCAATCTTCTCCAACTGATTCTGCCGGTTTTACCTCAATTTTTTGTTCAGTCTTTTCAATTATCTCAAAATTTGCTCCACAATCAGGACAGATTATGATCTCGCCTACCGTTGAGTCGCCAGGAACATTGATTTCTGCGCCACAGTCATTACAATCCTTTTTCATATGTCTTTCACCCCCTATTGATATTTGCCTTCGAATATAGAGTTTGCAATTATCGATTGCAATCCCCACAATTCAGAAAATCCTTTTGCTAGATTTTGATCAAATGTAGAACCAGTGTCATAAGTTGCTAGTGATTCTTTATATATCGAATAAAGAGATTCCCTTCCTACCACCCTCATTGAGCCTCTATGAATCCTTAATCTGACCTTTCCGGTTACCTTTCTCTGGGTGGATTCTATAAATTTCTCTAAGTCTTTTCTCAGAGGTTCCTGCCAAAGGCCCGAATAGACCAACCATGCCCATTGCTCATCTACCATTTGTTTAAAACGAAATTGGTGATTCGTGAGAACCAACTTCTCGAGGTCTTTGTGAGACTCAATAATTGCAATTGCAGCTGGAGCCTCATATATCTCTCTAGACTTGACTCCAACTACCCGATCTTCGATATGATCGATTATTCCCACGCCACTCTTGCCTACAATATCATTTAAATTATGTATGATTGACACCAAATTCATCTTTGTTCCGTTTAATCGAACAGGCAGTCCTTTTTCGTACTCAATTTCTAGATAGACTGGATCGGTATCATCTAATTTCACAAAATGAAACAAGTCATCTGGCGGTTCAAAATAAGAATCTTCTAACATCCCTCCTTCAACAGCCCTGCCCCAATAGTTTGAATCAATACTAAACTTCTTGGCATCTAGTGATATTGGTATGTTCTCTTCTTTTGCAAATTTTAATTCAATATCCCTTGTCAAATTCATGTCTCTTATCGGCGCAACAATCTTTAAATTTGGATCTAGGCTTCGGATTGTCACGTCAAATCGGATTTGATCATTTCCCTTCCCAGTACATCCATGAGCAACGAATCTGGCGCCTTCCTGATGTGCAAGATCCACGAGCTTTGATGCAATGAGCGGTCGCGCTAGTGCGGTCGCAAGAGGGTACTTTCCTTGATATAGCCCATTTGCCCGTATAGATGGTGAAATGTAATTTGTAGCGAATTCTTCTTTTGCATCGATATGTATGTGTTTAATGGCACCTAATGAAATTGCCTTTTGTTCAAGATTTGTGATCTCCTCATCTTGACCACAGTCTATGGTAAGTGTTATGACGTCTAGGTTGTGCAGCTTCTGCAAATAGCGCACACAAACCGACGTATCTAAGCCGCCAGAATATGCCAGTATAACTTTGTCGGTTGTCATATCAGGCGTTCCGATTAGTAACACTACATTTATATTTTATGGTCAGTGATGACCAAAATGCATAATTTAAGACCAACCATGGTCGGAAAAAAATCCATAACTAGCATCGTAAATGACATCGTTGCTACTGATCTATCATATCAAGACTGTCTTCAAAATGATTATTGCAATTTTAGCGGCCTATCAAGAGTAATTAAACCTGAAATCGAAAGATCTTTGGGAAGAGAGGTAAACTTGGAAAGCGTTATCACCGCGATTAAACGAGCGAGGAGATTTTACTATATTCATGAGCAAACGATTTCTTCTATCATAGTTGAGAGTACAATTAGTGTCAAAACGGATGTGGCGAAGATCTCTACTGTTAGAAGTAAGCGTACAGTAGAAAGAGTTGCTAAGGCACTCACAAAGAACGTCAATAGCTTCTTAAGCGTTTCTGAAAGCTTGTCTTCAATAACTTTGGTATTTGATGACAAGCTTATTGATTCAGTAAGGGAGCTATTCGCTAGCTATGATATATTGGAAATAGATGAAGATCTAGCGGCAATCATAGTGCATAGCCCTGAACAAATTATTAAAACGCCAGGTTGTGCGATAGCATTCTATAATCAGATTTCTCGCAGACATATTAACATAGAAGATACATTAAGCTGTCATACTGATACTATAATAGTAGTAAAAATGAATGATGTGGGGAGAGCATTCGATGCAATTGCCATGTTAATATCTAAAGCACGAAGATATGCAAGGAATAATAGCTAAAATTGCTTCATCAAGCACGAGGTTTGAGTACTTATGTTTAAGAGATACACAATGGAGGAGGTCAAACGACGCATTATTGACGTACTTAGAAGCGACGAAACTGGGATGTCCGGGATTGAATTAGCAAACAAAACAGGGATAAACAGGATGACAATTACAAAATATTTGGATCTTCTCAATACTATAGGAATAGTAAACAAAAAGAAAGTGGGCTCAGTAAACATATGGTCAGTTGAACAAGGTGCAGCAGACTTTGTATTTCCAATGGAATATTTTGAAATCCAACAGAGATTTATGGAGGCAGTTTTAGTCGGTAATGAAGATTCTGCTCGTAGGATCATGATGAACATAATTAATTCTCACGCAGATAGAGTCAGAATTTTGTTGGACGTGATTTTGCCTACGCTAAACACTATAAATGAACTTTACGACAGAAGTAAACTTGGGAAAACAGAAAAAGTATATCTCATTAATGTCATCATGGAAATATCAGAGTTTTTGAAAGTTGGCTTGGCCAGAAACAGTCAAAAACAAGATGTTTTTGCGATCTGCATGGCTGGTTCTGAAGACTCAACATATTATGCAAAATTTGCTGCTCTGACATACCAAATGCTTGGGGGCAATTCAATTTTCGTTGGTAATGTTGAAGATCAGCTAGATCCCTTTTTTGACATTGATATTCAGAGATTTATTCTTAGAACTTGTAGGAACAAAATTGGCCTATTGGTTATAGTAGTTTGTTCTTCTAAAGAGAGTTCTTTAAGATTTCTAACTACTGCGGTGGTGTCCGTTAGAGTCAGGTTAAAGGAAAAATTACGAATAGTGACGATGACTACCCCAGAATTAGAATCATTATCCGAAAGGATGGGTGCAGATTTCGCAACTGATGACCTGCAATCTCTCATAAACTGGACTGAAACCGAACTTGGAAGTATAAAGCCAACTAAATAATTAAATAAATAATCTGAATAAATCAAGTGAGATCATAATAGCAGATAATGAATTCAACTAGTGCAGTATAGATAATTGACCAGCTTGACAATCTATATAAGCCAAATATTTGATCCTTACTCTAATTGTGGTTAACGGCGACAAGTATCAGGAAAGTCACGAAGACAACCTTGAGAAAGTAGACGTCTCAACTACCGACCGTGATATATCCCGCATCAAATTCAAGGCAGCACTTATTTCGATTTTATTCTGTGTAGGACTAACTGTTTTGAAATTTCTAGTAGGCATTTCAACAAACAGCCTTAGTATTTTAACCGAGGCAATGCATTCTGGACTTGACATTATAGCAGCTGTAATGACATTATATGCCATTCGTATGGTAGCTAGGCCTCCCGATATTAAGTACACATACGGATACGCGAAATTTGAAAGTATCTCAAGTGTTGTACAGATTGGTCTACTATTTGCTACGGCCACGTGGGTATGCTATGAGGCTTTCGAACGAATATTGTTCAAAACTGTAGAACCAGAGATAACAATATTTTCGTTTGGAATCATGATAATATCCTTGTGTGTAGATTATTTAAGGTATCGCACATTAAGCAGAACAGCAAGAAAATTCGGCAGCCAGGCATTAGAAGCTGACGCGATTCATTTTAAAGCAGATATGTTCTCATCAGGGATTGTTATCATCGGCCTGATTCTGGCATCAATATATTCTATAGAAAATATTGATGCATATGTTGCACTTATTGTAGCTGGGATGATAATATATACCTCATTAGGGTTGGGGAGGAGAACGCTCGACATATTGTTAGACAAAGCTCCCAAAGGAGCGTATCAGCGTGTAGTAGAGACTGTTTCTGGATTGGAAGGAGTAAATAGCGCGCACGATATACGTGTTAGACGAATAGGGACAAAGGATTTTGTTGACATGCATATAGAAGTCCCGAGAACTTGTACGCATCAGACGGCACACAAGGTAGCAACCAATGTAGAAAACAAGGTCAGAGAATCGTTCCCAAATTCTGATGTTCTCGTGCATGTCGATGCAATAGAATCTCGCAGCGAGACAATAAGTGATAGGATAAGATTAATCGCAGCTGAAACCGAGGGTATTACCAATATTCACTCGATTTACTTTTCGAGAATTCTTAATCCAGATTTTGATAATCACCATAGGGTAACACGGGACAAACCCCGGGATGTGAATACGATTGCCGATAGCAAGAAGTCAGTGCTACTACACCTTTATTTGGACGTACAAATGAACAACACATTGGAACTGAAGATTGCTCACAGAACTGTAGACGAATTCGAGAGGCGGATTAAATACGAAATCCCTGAGATACAGAATATCACTACACACATAGAATCCGAAATCGTGAAAGATACAACCATTGGGGTGGAAAAACAAGCGAATACAACATATTTAGAAAATATTCGGAAATCAGCTATTTCAGTCTCCGGAGTTATAGATTGTAAAGATATAGGTGTCATAGATATGAATCAAGATATCCACATAACTTTGACAATAAGGATTGAAACAGTTCACGATGAAGTTGTCACTACGATTGAAGATGCGCATAAAATTGCTACTACAGTCCAGGATTTGATTGTTAAGCAGACTGGTGCATCTAGGGTTATAGTACATACAGAGCCGTGACTAGGTCTATCTAATACGGAAATCTATGAAAGGAAAGTGCAGCTCGCCTCTGGACTTCATATGGCTTATGAGCATCCGTACAACAACACTGCACTCCTAAGTTCCAAGTGTAGCTTCGCCATTGCCCTTTATCCACGAGATATCAATTGTTCTAACTGCTACTCGCCGCCTATATCTGGATCAGCTCCTTACAAAGTGCCAATTCAGAACATTGGTGACAATTGGTTTATCATAAATTACAATTGTTCAGGATCCTCATATTTTGGTGTAACTTCGCTGGCAGAATAATCATGAATGTCCAACCATTCTTCTTTATTCATCCAATATGAGCAATACCACCGCGAGGTACTTTCGTCGTAATCTCCATGACTTGGCATAAAATTCAATAGATCAATATCTATATCTCTGTTACCTAGAACAGACTCAAGATTCTGCCTTACTAAAACTGTCCTATATATCCATCAGAAAGATTTTAAAGTATAGTTGAATACGGTCAGATTTGATTCCATATTTTCGATTGCCTTGCCATATCGCTATCTCATGCTTATGTCAGATCTAGAAGATATTAGTCTTTTTTATTTGCTATTTAAGTTAAAAGCACACTGTCAAAATCATATAATCAAATCATTTGAGCTGAGCAATACAGTACAAAAATGGGAGATTAAGAAGCGTAGGAATTAGGGCGTGATTCTAATCCACTTGAAATTAGATCAATATTTAAGATAAACTATCGAAGGTATTCCAGGATTGAAGTTTGCTTTATATTGTCTTTTGTAATATGTCTCAACTTGTTTGATAGAAGTGACGAATAATTTGAATCTGGAACAGGTTCAAGCAATTTATCTGATACTAATTGGATGTCAGGATCAAACCTCTGCGTAAGACTTGGAGGTTGAGAGATGGCTTTAGGGTTTTGCTGATTATAGGTCGTATATTCTCTTTGAAAAAGTCGTATCTCGCTGTTTCGATTCTTGATTTCAATTCTGCTCATTTCAGATTCGGTGTTAACGTATGTCCCATCATCCAAAAGTACCTGCTGCTCAGCTTCGATGTTTAGAATTCGATTTGTAATAATTGAATGACTTGTTTCCGTCATGTTAGAAATTGCCTGGCCAAGTGGCAATGGTCCTTGGTCAGATTCATAATAGATTGTTATTCTGTAAGTTTTGTAAATCCCGTTAAAGTAGTCCAATTAGATTTTATCCTCCTTGAAATTGATTGGTACTATCATTGACAGATATAGTCGTTAGAGAGCTTGAGCTGACTTATATGACAATCATCTTAGATTTTGATAGCGGGTGTAGTTATATGATATGGATGGGTTGCATGTCCCAATTATTAACGTGTTTGTATTGGGTACCCTAAGTAATCCCGATCCTCAAAACTCTCATAATTTGATCTTTAGAAAAGCAATTTTATTAGACACTTTGCTCAATAATGCATCATTAGTAAAGATCTAAAAATAGGCTAGAATGATCGAGCCACATTCGATCTTACAAAGCAAAAATGCAACATATCTATTTCCTTTTGTTCTTCGCTTTCGCTTTAGTGGTCTTTCTCACTGACTTTTTGCTTGCGGGCTTTACTTTCGCGGCAACTTTGGTGCTGCCGCCTCCTATTTTAAACATTTTTGTACCACAAATAGTACATATCCCTGTTATGGCTTGCCGACCATTTTTCATCGTTATTTGCTTGTCATCTTTCATGTCTCGTTTGGATTTACATTTCACGCAGTATGCCTCGATTACCAATTTGTAATGTTTCCTCATGCTTAGATATAAGAATAGCTATAACTGACACACATTTCGTTCCAGTTTTTTAGATTGGTTATGGAAATGTTTTAAATCTTGAAGGAACAACATTGTTTAGTCAAATTTTCAAAGTCGTTTATTGGTGCTTCAAAAATGGTATCTTGGTTGATTGGTCGTGGGAATATCCCCCAGAAGCATCATACGCCAATACTTTGTAGATTAGGTATCTTAATGGGATAAAGACAAATTGATTGAACATAATTAGACAATTGAATTGAAATCAATTGAATGGAGCACCAATTGCGAATATTTATATAGATACAACTTCACTGATTCTGAAGAATGGCGACACCTTCGATCGCAGAACTGATGACTCAAAAGTTAGAAACTATAAAGTCATCTTCCAGCGCTCAGGAAGCTGCAAAAAGGATGAGTGACAAAAGGATTAGCTCGTTAATTGTAACCGATGAAAACGGAAGTGCCATAGGAATAGTAACCGAGCGGGATTTAGTTTGGAGGATCTGCGTCCATGACGCTAGCAGTAAGCTCACTACTGTTCAACACATAATGTCATCTGCACTAGTAACTATTGAAGCCAATTCGCAGATAGATGTTGCAGCCGATATAATGTTACAAAATAATGTTAGACATTTGTTAGTGGTACAGGATAGTGAATCAAATAAACCTGTAGGTATAATTACGCCAAGTAATTTCGTCGGATATTTAAAAAATAATCTAGACATCGACGAAGTTAACGCAAGAATAATAGAGTCTCTCAAAGATGTCGATAAAGACAAAGTGTAATTCAACACTAGGAACAAGTGCGAGAATCTGAAATAGCAACTAATATGTATAATATGCGTCTCCCTATCTAAGGCAAATTACACATGAAAGATTTTTAACTCAATTACCAAATTTTATAACGACGTAACTTCCTCCGATTATCCTCCTATGACTTGCACGTAGTATCAAATTGGTTTGAACAAGACATCGAATCTAACAAATCCATAATCTATAATGTTCCGGATTTTTCTATTAGATGACATATACTGAAATTATTGTTCGATCTTGGATTCTATATCAATCTAAAATAGTACCTAAAATTAAATATGGATTCCCAAAAAAATCTCCTAAATATGTGAATTAAAGGATTCTTGACAATTAGGCATGTCAAGTTGTTCTTATTGTTTCTTCAATTACACTTATCCATCGCTAGATGTTTGGTTTGGCAAGAAGCTTCTCAATTACTCTCGCGAGTTCTTTATTCAATATCGACAAAAAAATCGTACGTTGATTTTATAGATGCTGTCCTACGAGGTAATATTTGATATCTGTGGTCATTTCCAGAATTGACGTTACAACCGTTCCCTCTTTTAATAAGGGATCTTCGTTAGTAACAAATGATCCATGTATGAGAGATGAGCATTTTTCGACTTAATATCAGAAGGTCACATAATAGCAGAAATGAAATTCTTTATTGAGATAATTTTTTGATATAGATATGCCTATGGGAGTAAGTGAAAAGGTCTTAAATGGTCAACCAGTACTAAAATACAGATATTCAGCGTGACCTCAATTGCAATACAAGGCTATGAAAAGCAAAGAACGAAGAAGAACTCTAATGCATCCAGCCTAAATGTAACTTTACTCAAGGAAGACCTATTAATAATATGGTCGCTGACTATATATTATTAAGATCATCGCCAATCATATATTTAATGAAAAATGAAAATTGCCTGTCCAATTGCACGAACTGCCCCAATTGAATACGGTAGCCTTGGCCGGGATTTGGACCCGAGACCTTTGCCTTACCAAGGCAACGCTCTACCAGGCTGAGCTACCAAGGCAATAAGAATTCTACATAACATCGGGGTTTCATTAATGTTGTTATCCTCCACCTGGATTATATGATCTAGATTACTATCCAATGCTTATACCAAGTAGTGCGGTATATGTGGCTATACGATATTCATTTGTAAAGCTTCGGATGGAGCAATCATGTTTACGCCATCGAGTTTGATTTGAGAGAACACCATAGAATTCTTAATCGCTAGCTGGCATTAGATTATTTGTGAAAGTGATTAACTCAAGGTTTTAATTACGTGGACCTAATTAGCAGAGATACAACGCGGGGGTTGTAGAGCCCGGCCAAATATTATCCAATAATTGGAGACGCGGGACTTAAGATCTTACAATGGGTTATCCCGTCCTTTAGCGGTTCGTGGGTTCGAATCCCACCCCCCGCACATATGAATCAATTTTCAAATATCAGCACATAAAGATTAAGCCTTGGATGCGCGCTTTACAAACAATGAAAATAGATTATCATCGCCCAGCTCGGGATGAAATGAGGTCCCAATAATGTTATTCTGCTTTACAGCAACGATCTTGTCCTCAAACTTAGCCATTACTTCCACTTCTTTACCTATTTCCTTTACTATAGGGGCTCTTATAAAAATCGCCTTAATCTTACTTTTACCAATTAGAGGTATACTCAGATAGGTTTCGAATGAATCATTTTGCCTTCCAAAGGCATTCCTTTCAACGGTAATATCCAAGGCGGACAAAAAATTCTGCTTACTCTCGCCTACGACCCTGTCGTACGCACTTTTAGAAAGTAAAATCATACCTGCGCATATACCCAGCACTGGCATACCCTCCGATATCCTTCTCTTGATAGAATGAAAGACTTTCGCAGAAATAAGTGAACTCATTACAGTACTCTCGCCTCCCGGGATAATCATTGCATCCAGCTTTTCAATGTCTTCAGAATAACGAACTGCTTTGATGTCTCCGCTTAATCTAGCTTTCTTCATTGCTGACCTGGTACTGATGATATTTTCTTCGATATCACCCTGAAGTCCTAAAACTCCGATATTAACCGAATTCCTCAAATCGGTCCTCTTTCTTGCATTCTCAATTCGAGATTTTTTGTATCCAGCCCGAGCATTGATTTGTTTTCGTCAATCATATTTTGTGCTTCGGCAACTATTTCGGGCTTATCGAAGTGCGATG
>DATBGR010000391.1:0-8504 GCA_036557905.1 Nitrososphaeraceae archaeon
GGAATTACATATCAATGATCCATTTTTTTAATATGGGAATTTGATACTCGATAGATGTAGCCGATCACGCTGCTACTTTGTCGCTAATTCGAAGAGTCCAAGAAAGCTAACTGGTTTTTGGTATATCTGCAAATCATACAAATATATGTTGATTAGTAATAGAATTCTGTTCTAGATCATGAGAATAGCCTCACATCTTAATAACAAGCCATGCAAAACAATACCGATTTACTTGCTTTGAGAAATGCACTTGAATACGTGTGGAGAGACCAGATATGAGGTGTGCGAAATTTGAAGAAATTTGGAGTCTTGAAACAAGCCTAGGAGTTGAAAAGAAGGAGATTTGCGTAGGATAGAAATTAGGAACTTTTCTGCTATGGTTAAAATTGGTCTGCCGATATGTGCTATACTCTTAATAACCGGATTGATACTGGTAATGATCCAAACGGCGGTCTTACAGAGCACACCAATCTTCGCACAAAATACGACTGACAAGCAACGAAATGTACCCATTACAAATCATGTGCAACAATTGCATAAGTTAAACAATAATTCTAGTTCGGCATATCTTCACAAGCAAGAATCCCCGCTATCAGTCGTGGAGAGTATGCGGAATAGTGACAATACCAATCAAACAGCTACTATATTAGCTAAAAATGGCGCCAAGAAAATCAATGCATCGAATACGGTCAGCAATATTGGCAAGAACAACAACACATATTTCACTTTCTCTAAGGAGAAGAGAGAATTATCGACTCCAGATAACAATTCTCATACCGGAGAGTTCGGGGCCGGAATAAGAATTGCGCTTATCAATCCAACTTTTACTACGGCAGCTTATAATCATGCTTTCTATGTGTTTTATAAAAAGTATGGTGAAACTCCACCAAAGGTCAATATAACTAGTGATTTGAATTTATTGTCAAGCAAAGTGATTAATACTGATACCAATTTGAGATCGCCATCAGCCAGATCAGCATTCGCAATGCTTAATTTGTTAAGTAATCTGAAATGGTTGACTCAAGATTCTAATATCACAGTTCTGACAGACGCCGACGTAGACGAAGGTTCAATTTTTAAGAATATTGGGGGGAATTCTCGTACTAATGCTTTCGATGTAATAATTCTGGGACATCAAGAGTACGTTACCCAACAGGAATATGATAATCTAAAGCGGTTTGTCTCAAATGGTGGGACTATGATTATCTTGGATGGAAATGTGTTCTTTGCTCAAGTGAAATATGATAAAAATACTCAAAATGTGACATTAATGAAGGGCCACGGATGGACATTTAATGGAAAATCTGCATGGAAAAGTGTTAATGAGAGATGGAAAAGCGAAACATCACAGTGGGTTGGTAGCAACTACTTGTGTTATAAATGCGTGAGCAGATTTGTTAATGATCCCTTCGGCTATAAACCTCACGAGGAACAATACGTCACCAATCCTAGAGATATTGTATTACTTAATTACAATGCTACAGTCCCTGAGACTTTGTTCCATACAAAGCCTGTTATCGCCTCCTACGAACTTAACTATAAAAATGGAAGAGTGATCGCTTTAGGAATTTATTCAGACGACATAATATCTAACGGAAAGTTCCAGAGGTATTTAGACAGTCTCTTATTACAATATGATATAAAGATCACCGACTAGCCTGAGGGACCAGAGAACATATGAGCCAACTGGGGGTATTGTGCACTAGATGGTATAATCTTATATTTGTCTCAGATTTGCGCACAGATCAATTTTTATTGGTATTTTTATCACACGATTGATCAAAACCTCAACTTTTCTAATGATTTAGCAGAGAAATGCTCCATACACGCAATAATTAAGAAAAACGCAAATTCGAAGTGATATATGGTATTATTTACAAAAAAATAGGATCGATCTAGATTACATTAACTTGAAAATGAATGATCATTCTCTTTTTTGTTATGGACAACCTTCCATTTCTTGTATAAAATATCCGTTAGAAGAAATCTGTTTCTCAATTGCATCCGGAGCCCTTTGAATATGGCAAAATTGGCATTCTTCCTGAGTCATGGTTTGGCCTCCCTGGCCTACGCCATCCAAATAAGCTTTACCATATTCGATTGCCTTCTCATGAGGCGTGTTCTTTTCGACAATTACATCGAAATGCATCACTTTACCGTCTTTCTTCTCTACGTAGGTGTCATATACTGCGCAATCCATTAACTGATTTATGTTAATACGATATTTAATTTATTTGGATGATTCTCGTATTGGAGAGCGGGATCGCGCTTAATATGTAGGTGTTAAAGAATGGATTCAACTCCGATAAGGATTATATATTTAATTCCAGTACCTTGTATTCTTGATCAAATTTTTGATTATTTTTAACTTTGGCAATCCATTATTTGGGAATGGATACTAATCATGATTCATACATGCAAAGGTATTCTAATTCATGCCTAATACGATAACATAACCAATTTCTTGAGCGAAAAGTAAATTGAATCTTGCAACATGAATTAGATGCATCCATTACGTATGTTGTCCGGATAATGGAGAGAAGCAATGCGCATTGAAATCGGATAAGAAGATTTATGATATCTGTCAAAGTGCACTGGATCGTGTCTTGAATCCAGTAATCAGGATGCATCAGATGCATTCTTCAAAACCTATCCACGGATAGTTTTGATTACTGAATCAAAGTAGGGAAAATCCCCATACCGGGCTACTACTATATTATAAGAATTAGATATATCCCGGAAAAGATGAATACTGGATGCATTTAGATAACAAGACTGTTTAAATATTAGACGCCCCTAATTAGGGGCACCTAATGAGTCCAGAACAAGAAGTTTCGTTTTTAAAAACAGATGAATCTTTTCAAAAGCATGATGAACTAGAATTTGAAGAAAATGGGTTGATATTTGTTTGTGAAAACACTGATGGTATATTAGATCCTTTGGAGCAGATGTTATATGCTTTAAACGAAACTCAGGTCAGATATGGCCCAGTGACGGTTCTAAAGAACGCACCTTAACAACTGTTCTTTTAGATGTATAACAAAAAAAACTAGTTGTAACATTAAGATGTCGTCCAAAGGTAACGCCAGCAACAAATATGCGATACCCGAAGACAAGTCTGACGAAGTGAAAGCTCTTATCGCTAGGTATGTACTGTTAAAGATAGAACAGAAAAAAATAGAATCCAAGCTGAGTGAAATAGCCAGATTTTATGATAGTGAATCTCTAAGAACAATTTTTGAACCAATAGGCGAATCTATGATGGGTATCATTGGCCTAGAACTCCCTAATGCAAGAAGAGACAAAAACATTAGTGATCAATCTAATGACAAGTCTAAAATTTAGGATGTAAATCGTCAAAAGGTAATATGTTACTAATTTTGACAATGTTTAAATATTATTCGGCGTGAATTTTATCTATGGGAAAAATGGCTAAAGAAATAGCTGGATTAGGTTCTGAAAGTACTATCCAGATGCTTAAGACAGCCTACGGTGCAGAGCTTTCAACTTTTCATTACTTTTGGTACATATCACAAAATGTAGAAGGGCTTGGTGTGTTAGAGCAAGAATTCTTTGAAGAAAGAGCAAAGGAAGAATTGAGTCACTCTAAGAAAGTTGCTTTTAGACTAATGCAGCTAGAAGCACTACCAAATGACGATCCTGCTCAATGGGAACAAGATAGTGGATTGGGCAAGCTGCAACCATCTAGATATCTGACACTGCGAAGCTCGTTAGAGAGAGCATTAGAATTCGAGAGGACCATAATAAAGTTGTACAACGACCTAGCCAATAGTACAAGAGACAAGGATAATGCATCTTATAATCTTGCGTTGGATCTTCTCGATGCTGAGCTAGAAGATGAACAAAATATAGAGGACATACTCGCCAAGTTAGAGATCCGATAGCAGAATATTAATAGCTGTATATCACTTTTTTTATATATTTCCAGGATCAAATTCTAATAGATGATTGTTATTATCTTCTAGATTTGACTCTCGGCTTCTTTCCGGATCGGGGCATAACTTTGGACTTCCACAAACTATTCTTACATTTCGGGCAGTACCCTTCAATCACAAGTTTATTATTTGCTAATTTCAAATACTTTCCCTGAATTAATTCAACGCTGCACTTACATTTTGTGCAATATGTAGTTCGAGTCAACAATCGTCCTAAATATCATACTAGTATCCCACTTAATGTTTCCTAGGCAAGCCTTAACATAATTGTCTTTACCTTAGTGAATTACTCAGGTACCTCCTCATTGTAACTTCGTCTATCTATTTGTCATATTATACAAATGAAATTCTAACCTACTGCAGAGTTTCTACATCTCATGCTGTCTAAAAATATATGTCTTATGCAGGTTTTAGATATTTTCGATTTCACGTAATGGTTCTAATGTAAAATTAATCTGCGTCTGCGTCTGCATATTATCAATTTTAGCTGCTTTACTAAATTTCAGCTTTCAATGGATTACTATGTCGATATTCATTTATCATTCTCATGTTTGAGAATGACAATAGACTTTATAAGAGGTGTTGACAACAAAATGGCCATATTTCATATTGTCTCATTGACCTAGAGTGATAATAGGAAATCAGAGGTTTGAGTGACCGGAAAAATGAAGATAACAAGCCATACCTTTAGCAAATTGATTTTGAATGTTCATAAGAACTCTCAGATTATTAGTGTTCTTATTGCTTTCATTCTGATTTCAAATATTCTCATCGTTCACTCCTTGTTCGAGAATCCTGTGTTTGCTCTAAACGTAAAACTAGGAATTGAACCAAGGTCTATCCAGGCTTTTGCTTTGACTGGCGCAACACCGGGGAGATCAATGGCTATAATTAATGATACTGACGCTGTCATTCTAATGACCAACTTTGATAGAATTCGCACGCAGTTAATGTTGACAGAGCAAAGCCTATCTAGCGGAGATAGTAATCTGGCCTTTGCCCATTCATATATTACGCATTCAGTCATATTTCCTTCGATAAAAAATATCCTCGAAAGCACAGGGTTCACAAATTCAGCAAAGAAACTCGAATCAGGATTAACTGATATTACCTTCTCTATAAAAACTGGAGATCTCGTTACTGTGAAAAGAAACTTGGTCGATACTCGAGCTGATCTAAACAAAATTTATGATCAGATTTTGAATCCGATACTAAAGACCGATAAGAGAAATATGTTACTAGCTCAAACTGCTGCCCTCTTATTGGTTGATGCAAATAGATCATATCAGATATCAAAGATAGGCTCATCATCGCCAGGTGGTAAAAGCGCAGCACAATCGTCATCTTCATCTGCAAACAACACAACTAACTATAGTTACAGTACTAATGGTGCAAAGCAAAATATCGGCAGAACTGATATCGACTACCAAAATGCATTAGGATTGGTTCATTTATCACAACTAAACAACGGAAATATGTCTGGGACACTAAATAACAACAAGAATTCTGAAATTAATTTAGCGTACGGTCAACTAACCAACTATATCGTAAAAAAAGCCGATAAACAAACTGTTTCAAAGTCGATATCTAACCTAGAAAACGAGATTGCCACTGGGCTGACTTCCTCGACTCTCAATACAGGTTTTGGAAAAGCTAGTACAAATAGCGCTGCGAATAATTCTACTGCGACATCGCCTACGAACCAGACACAAGATGAAAATGCCCGATATTTTTCAACTATCAAAACCGACCTGGTTAATGCTCTCGCATTTATCAAGGCCGGAAATTATGCTCAAGCAGATGACACCGTTGTTACCGCTTATTTAGACAACTTTGAATTTCTTGAACCCCCAATCGACAAATACAACCATAATCTTAAGATCAACTTAGAATTAGCAATGAGGGAACACCTTAGAGATATGATTAGTAAGAAAGCTTCACTAGGTGAAATTAGTGCTTATGTAAATGGAATACTACTTAATCTCAATAAGGCTGAAGCACTGCTAAAGAACAAATCACAGATTAGCTCCACGGCATCTAGCAGCGGTTCCCAGTTCACTAGTAATAGTGGTAAACTTTCTACCCACGCACTTCAGTCTTTGAATATCGGAACAGGAACAAACGGAAGAAGTCTTACTGATATCCAAGCTCTTAGTAAAGGATTTGGAATCTATACTGGAGATAGGCGGAGTATGGGTCAGGCAGATGAATCCTCCAAAGGAATTGTCCGAACCGATGTTGATCAGATAGGCTCCAAGCTAGATGAGATGTTATCGACATACAGGAAAGGTAGTTATGATGATGCGTTTTCAACTTCTAGATCAGCATACCTGGATAACTATGAAAGCGTAGAAGTTCCACTAAGACCAATAAATCCTGACTTTACATTGGATATGGAAATCAAATTTGCCGAATTACGAAACTTGATTCAGGTACACGCACCTTATGATAAGATTCAGAGCAAAGTGTTCGAGATAAAGCAAGGTCTAGATGAATCCGAAAGATTGGTCTCTGGGACTGGAGTTGTTGCTCCTGGGATTGCATTTTCTTCATCATTTTCGATAATATTCAGGGAAGGTCTTGAATCAGCTCTTATTGTTGGAGCTATACTTACATATTTAGAAGCTTCGAGGAATAACAAGTTTAAAAAGCATGTCTATTATGGGATTATAATCGCTATAGCTGCAACTGCCGCAACTTGGTCAATCGCGCAGTATATTATAGAAATATCCGGAGCAAACAGAGAGATGATTGAGGCAATAGCAGGTATTTCTGCAGTCGCAATATTATTCTGGGTTAGCTTCTGGGTTCTGAATAAAATTGAAACCAAGAAATGGATAGAATTTGTAAAGGCTAAGGTGTGGAAGGCAACTACTACTGGTAGTGTCATTGTCTTTGTAATGCTCTCGTTCTTTACTGTTTACAGGGAGGGATTTGAGACCGTATTGTTCTATCAAGCTATCCTTTCATTCGCAAAATACATGGAATGGTATGTAATTGCGGGATTCGTCTCAGGACTTGCTGTGATTGTTGGTATAGTGTTTCTCATTCGAAGATTAGGTAAAAAACTGCCCCTGCGCGTGCTGTTTGGTTTAACTATGGGAGTAGGTGCGTACATGTCTGTTGCATTTATGGGTAATGCGATCCGGTCATTCCAAGAACTCGGATATATATCGACGACTAGTCTTATTGGAACAGTTCCCAGACTTGATATAAATTTGGCAGAGATGACCGGAATCCACCCTACTCTTGAAAGTGTAATCGCTCAACTTATCTTACTCGCCATATATGTGGTAGGTTCTGTATACGTACTACTAATTAAGCCAAGGAGGACAAAAGCTATAGAAAGCGCAAGAAAATCCATGGCGGATATAGAAAGAAAGTAGTACTAACCTAAATCGAATTGAATTGAATTGACCTCAAGCTTGTTTACATTTTGGAAAATGGTTAATATGGTATTGGGAGTAAAATTGAATATCGCTTTAGACTAATCGGACGGACAATAGTCGCGAGTTATTTTTGAGTATATCGTATTAATGATGGTATACTAAAGTTGTTTGCGTTAATATTGATTAAGATACCATGATACATTTTTGACGAGACGTATGATTACTAACTATTTCATTCTGATTTACGCTAACCTATTGTATAGCCCTTAAGGTACAGAAAATAAGCATTGATATGCCCTTTTTTAGGACATTTTGAATACTCATGTTTTGACTATACGTTATCGATATGATCCCAATAAATCGTACATCGTTTAAATATTAGGCAAACCTAATTAGGTCTACCTAATAGGAAATGACAACAATAGACTCGCATGATTGTTTTCAATACGAAGATTCTAACGTGTTGCTTATGTTAAGAGAGATTTCTGACAAGGTTACTTACAGTATTTTAACCTCCACTATGAGCTCATCCAAAACAGCATCAGAAATATGTTGCGAATACAAGCTGCCTTTAAGTTCCACCTACAAGAAGATTCAAAAACTACATAAATCTGGTTTGATTTCGATTGAAAAAATCCAATTCGATAGCAAAGGCAAAAAGATCCTTTATTATCGGAGCAGGATAAAGTCTTTGGAGGTTAACCTAAACCAGCAGGGCTTGGCGTTGCAGGTAGTAAGAAGGTAACTTGTAACTAGCCAGGCCGTTCGGGTTTGAATTAGAATATTTTATGTAGGTTTAATGAAGCTAACAAGATATTTCAGTAGCAATTCCGATCTGCTGCTCTCTTAAGGTTGATCCTCAAAGTTTTGAATAATTAGCAAATCGTATTAGAAATTATTAATCTCTGAACAAACTTTCAAAAATTTTCAATTACTATTAAATAACACATATTCCTATTACGCATTGCATCCATAACCTGAGGGATCATGAGCTTTTCAGATGCAATACTTCGGTACTGTCAGCACGATATCTCGGATCTAAATATTCAACGAAAGCGTCTAAAACCATATTATGGAATATTGTCTACTCGTCGGGTGCAACATAGAAAGGCACTTTTTGCCCTTGAAATTGTATACTAACGGTTTTATTCAGTTAGAT
>DATBGR010000392.1:0-10907 GCA_036557905.1 Nitrososphaeraceae archaeon
AAAAAGGTTAGGTATTGCAAGTCAATCTGTCTGTAATCAAATTCTACAATATATGCTAGTTAATGGGATTGGACGGGAATCAGGAAATATCTATTTGTTCTCCGATTCCGATCGGATCAAGCTTGCAATCCATGTGTTAAATAATGGTATTGACATCGAATCTATATCGAAAATTCTAAGTTGGAGGGATTTTGAGGCGTTAGCTTCGGAAATTCTTAATTTGTCAGGTTATGAAATTGAGCGTAATGTAAGGTTGAATAAACCCCATAGAGTAGAGATTGATGTAGTTGGAACGTACAAGTCTACTAAACGAGTAGTGTTAATAGATTGTAAGCATTGGCATCGAAATGATTTAAAATTAATATCGATGTATGCAATAAAGCAGATTCATAGGGCTTCCGTATTCATGTCAAATAGAAAAGATGTAACTTATTCAATCCCACTGATCCTTACTCTTTATCCTGCGGCTTCAAAAATGGTTGAAAAAGTCCCAATCGTATCTATTCGTGAGTTCGTATCCTTCGTTGATGCTATGCCTCAATATCTTGACAAAATTAAACTAGTATTCAAATGACTATCACTTGACTTTAAACTTGGAGATCAATCAAATATAACGTGACCAGTTGGAGATTGTGTGATTCACTATATCATGTTAAAGCCATGCAATTTTTATTTTTCTCTACCAATCAATCGTACTTCAGCTCATGATTTAACTAAATCCATATCAATCCAAGAATCATAAAAAAGGAATTGATTTACTCAGATAGATAAAAATGTCGAATATGTATTATCACTTACGATAGAAATAATGGGTGGAAGAAGAAGACGGAAACTTATAAGACCTCAGACAAAGAGCCGTAGTGTCCAGGGTAGATGTCCTAAATGCACAACTGTAGTAAAATTCAACGTATCGGGACCTGTTGGGAAAGAGATTTATGAATGTTCCGCATGTTTATCAAAGTATCCTATTGATGATCTATGAACTATGATTTAATTATGTAGTACTTGTGCAATTCCGTTCCGATTGCACACCTTCATCATAGGGTAAATACGTCTAAACTGAAATTCAACTAATAAATATTATATTTCGAATGCAGTTCTAATGAGCTATATACGTGAAATTGGCATGGGTAAATTGTTCTAGTTCGTTCGATCTACTTTATTCCATCAAGATATCCGTCATCTTCAAGCTTGGCTGCGTGTGCTGCAATATATCTCCAAATAATATCTGCCTTATCAGTTTGAAAGTCCCACGGAGCGATTAATACTAGATCATGATCACGTATCCACATTCGTCTTTTAATCTTTCCTCTAATCCGGCATGTCCTGACTCTACCATCTGTACATTTTACAATAATGTTATCTCCTCCCACTAGCTTTATCACACGCCCAAGTAATTCACCAGCTTGAGGCTTCACTAGTTCCTTAAGATGGGATTCAGTTAGTACTTTTCTTTTGCCTAAGTCTCAAACACCATCCGTTATTCTTTTTAATCAAGTTAAAAATGTATCTAGTCTGTGATTGCAGCTCGAGAAATGTTTCCTAAACTTGTCAAATAAATTTTATAAATCTTATTTATCAGTTAGGTTTTCTCAATTTCTATTCAATATAATATATGAATTGCAATGTCCAAGGACGTGATATCTTGATTTGATAGAACACTCATTCTTTCCGGATATATTTTAAGGGGTGTGAATCTGAGAATTATAATATTTAACATTGAATTTAATTTTAGCAAGACTAAAATAAGTCTTAATCGTTTGAATCGTTAATTTATGGCTAGCAATGGACTATCTGACAATTGCAAGAAAGGTAGCCATGTTGATTGTAGTGATTGTATTTGCAAATGTCATATCCCTGGAACTATGGAATATATGGCAAGAAATATAGCTAAATTGGAGAAGGAAAAACCTGGTCTAGGGGATTCTTTACCAGGTTTCTAATTTTTGCTTGTTTAACGTTCAAGCCCATGTTGTCATTGTCTAGTTGTGAAATCTGGTTAATCTTAACTTTTAATCAATTACACAGTTCATAGTATATACAATATCAGTTAATAAGATATAAGAGCTAATGATGCGTTTCTCTAGAGATGCAAATTCCAGGCTTAAGTCACTTGGTAGGCAAGGATAATATCTCAAACAGCGTCTTATTGCTGACTGGTTCATCCGGGGTCGGGAAGAGCATCTATTGCAGACAATTTTTACTTGAGGGTATATCACAAAATGAATATTGTGTCTTCATGAGTTCTAATTTGACCATAGATCAATACTATGATCTGGTTTCTAACCTCGAAAAGCATATCGTTTCCAAAAATTCTCTATTTATTAATCCGTATATTATTGAAATAGAAGAGAACAAGAAATTATCATTTACACTTCAGGAGGTGACAAATGCACTTAATCGAGCGGGGATCCCTTTGAGACAACAAATAGTGAATTCACCACCTTCAGCTGCTACTAACTCTGCAAAAAATGTTCGATTCATCTGTGATTCGCTGACACATCTACTGGCATTGTTTGGAGAGAAATCTATAGAGACATTTATCACGAAGCTTTACTTCAGTTTAAAATCATATAATGCCTCGGCCATTTTTACTCTTAGCACTCCGTCAACGAGTGAATATGAAACCAATCGCATAAGTTCTATTTTTGATGGAATATTGGAGATGAGGTTAGAAGATAATGGAGACGCACTGGTTAGGAGGATGAGAATGCTCTCCATAAAAGGAATGCATCATGATCCCATGTGGATCCAATTTAATATTTCTAATGAAGGGAATATTTCGTTTAACAAAAGATCAAATTATGTTTTTTGTTTCCTTTGCAAGGATCCGATCTATAATACTCCGGTTATCTATACAGAACTTCCTTTCCATGTACATCATTTAGAGATTTACAAGAAACTAGTTAAGGTCTATGATTTTGACTTATCAGGGATTGGTATCCCGACTGAGCCGATGAATGCAAATTTCTTCTTTATAGACATAGTTGGCCTTTCTGATCCCTCATTATCCGTTAATAAACAAAGAGAAAAAATTGAGACTCTGAATAGTCTAATACTTTCATGCGAAGCATTTAAGATAGATGACAAGAAAATTATCCTACCTACAGGTGACGGTATGGTGGTAGGTTTTCCGCTGAATCCCGAGTTGCCTTTACAATTAGCCATGCAACTTCATCGTGAGCTACGTCGGTATAATTATGAGAAAAATAATGAAGATTCTATCATCGTCCGGATTGGTCTCAGTACTGGCCCAGTGTTTACGGTGAATGATATAAAAAATAATCAGAATTATTGGGGACCAGGTATAATATTGGCCCGTAGGGTTATGGATATTGGTAACGAATGGCATATCCTGATCGCCGACAATTTAGCAGAAACATTGATCCCCTTAAAGGAAGAATATAAAAAAACCATAAAACTCATTGGAAATTATCGAATTAAACATGGTCAAGAGATAAGACTTTATTCACTGTATTCAAATGAGTTTGGTAACTCTGAATTGCCAATTAGAAAGGATTTCTAACACTAGTTTATGATTTCGCGTGATTGTTGTCTATAAGCGTAGTGAGATCTTCATATTAAAAAATATTATATCATAACTTTATATAAAATGCTAAGTCAAACTAGTTTTTGAGCACCTGTTAGAAAATACCACAGTTAATCGACTACCATCTTCTATCCCAAATGCCGCTCTGTGAAACGCCATCCAATTATTCTTTTCAAGAGAAAGAAAGTAAGAATTGATGGAGGAATCATAGCTGCGACAATGGAAAACAATGCAATCTGTCCAGAAAGCTTTGGAGTAATATATATAATAGTGAAAAAAAGAAATACGCTCGTAATAAAAAGATAGAATGAGACGGTCACAATCAGAATGGATCCTTTGAGCACCAGACCACGTTTCATCGAGTATTTCGTTGTCATTAACGTTAATAACGGTAATTGATATTCTGCTAAAATATGAATAAAAAGCATAAAATCGAATCTACGTCCTGGGATCCTTCTCTAGAACAGGAAATTCTCGATAAATGGCGTAAGGATGATATCTATGGTTACTCAGATTTTAATCAAAACAGTACACCTTTTGTGATCGATACTCCTCCACCATATCCCTCAGGCAGACCGTGGCACATTGGAGCGGCAGCTCATTATACACAAATTGATATGATCGCTAGGACCGCGCGAATGAGGGATTACTGTGTATACTTTCCTATAGGCATAGATAGAAATGGCCTCCCTGTAGAGATTTATACCGAAAAAAAATACAAAATTCAAATGCGTAAGACTGACAGAGAAAAATTTCTTAACCTTTGTAGTCGTGCACTAGACGATCTTGAATCAGAGATGCTTCAGATCATGAGGGAGATGGGGATTAGTGGGAATTTTGATGAGTACTATAGGACTGACTCTGCCGAATTTAGAAAACTGACTCAAAGTACGTTCATAAATCTATGGAAAAGGGATCTAATATACATAGCTAATCGGCCTAATAACTACTGTTACGATTGCGGCACAACTATAGCCGATGCGGAAATCGCATACCAAGAAATTCCTACCAAACTGGTTTATATGAAATTTGATATCAAGGAGTCTGGAACTATAATTGTGGCTTCCACTAGGCCAGAACTCCTCTTTGCTTGTCAAGCAGTAATAGTGAATCCCGAAGATGAACGTTATAGCGGTCTAGTAGGAAAGTATGCGATCTTACCTCTGTTTCATCGACACGTCGAAATTCTCGCTCACAGGACTGCAAATCCCTCCTTTGGCTCTGGTGCTGTTATGGTTTGTAGTTATGGGGATAGAAATGATGTCCAGCTTTTTCGAGAATTTGGTCTTAAAGAGATTGTCTCGTTGACTGAATATGGAACCACAACTGAAATGGCAGAGTCATATGCCAAGCTTAGGATATCTCAAGCTAGATCCAGAATCATCGAAGATCTTAGAAATGATCAACGGATCGAAAAGGAAGAGGATATCATGCATAGAACACCTATCTGTGAACGAAGTAGAACCCCTATCGAGATACTGTCGATGCAAGACTACTATCTGAAGCAGATGACTTATATTCCAACGCTAAAGAAACTCTCATCGAGAATAAAATTTTATCCTGAAGCACATCGACAAATATTGAATAATTGGCTGGATTCAGTTTCAATAGACTGGCCAATTTCAAGACGGAGGTTTTACGGGACAGAAATTCCGATTTGGTTCTGTAATATCTGCAATACACCGAACCTTCCAGAGGCAGGTAAATACTATAGACCATGGAAGGAAAAGCCTCCATTCGAAGGTTGCAGTAAATGCGGAAGCAACGACTTCACGGGAGAGGATCGGATATTTGATACATGGATGGACTCCAGTATAACTCCACTGTTCATCACAAGGTATCTGAGAGACCAAAAAATATATGAACATCTATATCCGACAAAGCTAAGACCACAAGCTAAAGATATCATAAGAACCTGGCTATATTATAGTATGTTACGATGTTACCAACAGACCGACCAGTTACCCTGGTCAGAGGCTTGGATAATGGGTTATGGTGTAGATGAGAAGGGTGAAAAAATGAGTAAGAGCAAAGGAAATGTCATAGATCCTTTTCCAATTATTCACAAGTATGGTGCTGATGCATTTCGATTTTGGTCTGCTTCTGAAGGTAATTTGGGACAGGATTTCAGATGTTCTGAACAAAGAATTGCTATATCAAAAAATTTTCTCTCTAAGCTTTGGAATATAGCAAGATTTGTTTCTTCCTTTAGGATAACTTTGGATTTACCTCAACAACTTAATGATTCAGACAAGTGGATACTAGGAGAGCTGTCAAAGTTGGTCAAAGAATGTGAGCTAGGATATAATGACTATAACTTCTTTGTCCCTGCAAACGCAATAAAGGATTTCACATGGAATTTGTTTGCGTCCAATTACTTAGAAATGGTAAAGTGGCGTGTTTACGAAGGGGAAAATAAATATGATCATGAGTCGGCAATCTCTACCATAAATAAATGCTTGTCTACAATTCTCTTGCTGTTATGCCCGATTTGTCCCTTTATTACTGAAGAGATTTGGACAAAAATGTATTCTGATACGAGCATTCATTTACAGAGGATGCCAAAATCAGAAACAGAGTTTCAAGAGCTAACAAAATATACCAAATCGATTCTAGAATTTAATTCCATGGTTTGGACAAAAAAGAAGGAAACGACTTCACCTGAAACAGGAAAACCACTTTCGTTAAAAGATCCTATTCAGATGGAAATACCAACAACCATTATTCCGTTTGCTCCAGATTTACGAAAAATGCACAATCTAAGATAGTTGATATTCTGAATACATCAATGTCGAGACCACCGCCGTTGCAGACGTTGTAGTGGCCTGTTGTGGCCAGGAAAAGTCCTTGGCGGATTTCTCTTCGGCATCGTTTTAAGATAATCAAGGGATATTAGTACTTTGTTGCACAAATCTGATATTAGTCAACTAAATTTGAAATCTTCGGTCAAAAGATAGTAATTCGTATCTGGCCCATTCGTGATAGGTGTTAAAAGCGTTACAAGATAATGAAGTTTTTGAATTATGCAACAAAGTAGATATTAGCATTAAATTATACAACAGGAGCGTACCTAAATTAGAACAAAAGGACTAAAAGATCAATCTTTGTTGTAGCTGATCCGACAATCACTCCGTTTCAATGCTACCTACCGCGATACAAATTCTAGAGTCATGCATGAGTAGTGCAGCTGATCACATTTATCCAGTCCTTTATTACAAACTGCACAATATAAAGAGGAATCGCAGTAGAATGTCATCCTTGTGTCATCACCAATTCCAATACTGTAGTCCAGCCTCTAAGCTTCGAATCTTATCGTAGATAACTGAATGGTCAGCTTCTACTTCGGTAGTTAAATATAGTAACAGATCATCACCGAAGGGCATAGTTATGCGTTTAACCTTTTCGTATTCGGCCAAGACATACATTCCCTTGCCTAGCTTGCTTGAAAATCCATCTCGTATCTTCCAAGCATCCATTGCCATTTTGAGAGATTGTTTGCTTTCTTCATTACTGAGTAAATTCTGTATACCTTCACGGTGGCGATGAAAGACTATATTCCCATCTGGATCACAAATCGTGACTAATCGTATCGTTGGATCGATACTCATTATGTCTTTGTAATGCTGTTTAATCTTGTATACTCTGATTCTTAGTAACGAACTCATCATATAACCAAATATTGCCCCCCATAGAAGATGAAATGCAATCGCAATCAACGCAATATTTGTTATTGAATTGCTGAGCTGGTCAGCTAGTATTGGCTTTTGCCAGGCTATCGCTAGAATTACAGCTATGTGCTGAATAGACGGTTGTATTAATAGGGTTGTTATAGGTAAGAAAAATATTAGCCATACAACAACACCTGCTATCATACCTAGAAATGAACTTTTATAGGGAATGAGTAGACGGATTTTTCTCCATCTGATTCCTATGCCACCCAGTATCATACCAATCAGTGTGCCAATTATGACATGTAGTCCAAATCCCAAATATCCAGCATTTACAACATTGTTCGAACCTAGGATAACTCCGACTGTAGAATAAAAAGTACCCATAGGTAATCCATATGCCAATTCTGCAACAGCTACTGTTAAGGATACGAGTAAAGTTGCAATTAAACCAGCAAATGCACCATACTTTACTCCTTTTAACGTTACCAAGAAGTCATTTCGGCTTCTATTTATTCTGTAAACTGACTGACTATGAGTCATTATTAAATCACTATCTCCTTGATAAGTTTCATTTTTTTAGATCTATTGTTCTTAGCTATTAGTTTTCGCGGTACGTCTAAACACTTTCCTATCGTTATATGTTCCCTAATGTTCTTTATCGAATAACAACAGGATGACTTGACCATTCTGTTGCAAAAGACGTCCTGATATGATCCCTGAGGATGAACAGACAAGCTCGGATTTTGGCCCATTATTACTCAGTTAGCTAAAGATAAATATAAAGCTCATGGTAAAATAATATTACAATCGAATATCGATATTTCAAAAATGGCTAACAGATGTTAAGTTTTAGTAGTTGCCGTAAGTAATTAAATTGCGTCTGTTAATGTCAATTAATTCCTGCTTCGATGTGAAGAACGTTTTATTATTCAACTATAACCACACCGAATGATAGATAAACCATACGCCGACCGGTTGTTTCCAGGTAACAGATTAAATCGAGCATCGTCAAAAGGACTTGAAAAACGGAAAAGCTTTCTTACAATGAAATGTCGATAGGCCGTTGCACGGAGTCATCTAATAATTTTAGTGTTTACAAATGTATGATGCATAAAACATTCTAATATTAATCATTTAGAATATTGAATAATTATAAGTTTTCTGCTTATCAGTTGTTAAGTAATATGTCCAATAGCTTTATATTTTATTAGCTTCTTACTTTCCAGATGTTAGAAAATATAGCGTATTTCGGCATAGGCTTTGTAACCGCCTTCCTCGCACTCGAAGCAGCGTGGCACTTTACGTCTTGCAAGGTACATGATAAATCCATAAAGCCATGTATATACAAACAGGTGAAATTGGCCTTAGTACAGGCATAATAAGTACCCAAATCCGAGACGGAAGTGGAATGGGCCGCTTGCGTAAAGAGCTTAGGACCAGAGAAATTCGGGAGGGTAGCGACTCAGAATTTCTTGAAGTTATAGACGATGCTCAAAGGGCAAGGGATATCTACATTCGCCTTGCGCGATCAATAGATAACGAAGGCCTTTTACTTTTTGCGAATAGTATGGCAATGGTCAGGGCTGATAAACTGGGGGTTGTAGATTATTTAATAAGGGCGTCTAATAATGGGGCATCAATAAAGATTATTTGCCCAGTAACTGAAGAAAATTATCAGATCATAAAAAAAATCTCAGAGAATGCGCCTCAGACTAGGATCCTCGACGGTGGAGAATCTCAATCTGGTTTGTTTATAATAAATGATGCCGAGTTCATTAGGTTTGAAATAAAAGAAGTACTTGCTGAAGATTTTACGGATGCAATTGGATTCATAGTATATTCAAATACTAAAGTTAGTGTTTATTCATCTAGGTCATTTTTTGAACTGCTTTGGAACGAACGTATACAATTTGAAAAACTAAAAGAAGCAGATGAATTAAAGAGTGAGTTAATTAATCTACTTGCTCACGAATTGCGTACTCCAATCCAACCTATACTCGGTATGATCGACATTCTCCTTGCTCATACTAAAGATGGCCAGAACAAAGAAATGTTAGAGACTATAATGAGAAATGCAAGGCGGCTGCAGAAACTAACAGAAAACATATTGGATGTTAGTAAGATTGAAAGCGGTTCACTATATATGCAACGCGAATGTTTTAATCTGAAGGATGTAATAACAAATAATTTAGATAATACTATACTTATAAAAAACGATCTTTATAGTGGCGCTACCGAGAGGATTAATGCGAGGGTATATTATCAGCCACAAGATAGTTTTGTGGAAGGAGATAGAGACAGGATAAGTCAAGTTGTTTACAATTTGGTTAATAATGCATTTAAATTCAGTAGGGATGGGGGTAACATTACTGTTAGCAGTAACGTAGAAGACAACAAGATTATTGTAAGTATAAAAGATAGTGGTCAGGGAATAGATCCTAAAATACTTCCCAAACTATTTTCAAAGTTTGAACCTGATGCTTTCTCGGGAATTGGATTAGGTTTGTATATATGTAAGAATATTATAGAGAAGCATGGTGGGAAGATTTGGGCCCAAAATAATAATTTTATCAACGGAGAAAATGGAGCCACCTTCTACTTTAGTCTACCGGTCTTTAATGTCCATCGAAATTACATTATTAAGTAATAGATGGTAAGAACAAGGATTATAGTAAAGAAATTATCATCTCCGTATTATCATTACGCAAAATAAACCACAAAGGTTTTCTGAGACTATGAGGCGGGGTTATCGTCGTTCTGACCAGATGGAGCTACACTTGCCTATAAATAATAGATAATTTGTAATTAGCCAGGCTAGTAATTTTATTCCGAGAAACAATTAGAATAACAGCACATATCACAATATCAATTTCCAGGAATTGTTGGTTTAGTTTGAAAGTTGGGCTCAAATTGCCCCAAGCAACGCAATCGTTATCCCAGATGGCAGTTAGTTAGTCAAAGAATTTAATAATTTATAACCGCTGCGTAACCTATCAATCTTCAAGCCGACATGGAAGCAAAGCATGTCACATTACATACTACTAGAGAGTAAGATTGAGCCTATATTAGTAAAGTCCAATGCAACATGACATCTGCAGCAAATACGAAAGGGTCATTACAACTCTCAGGTTCGGCCATTTTTCTCTACAGGCTGGTCGAACTCTAACAATTCATTAACTCTTTGTAGAAAATTGTGTTCATTATAGTAATGCCGGCTGACAACTTGTTGATATCAGTCATATGAGGATAACGTTTGATATTGTCATAGTCGACCACTTTCACCGTTATCCTTTTATGGTGATATATAACAGGATTCTTGAACGAAAAGATACTTTATCTTTTATGGTGTCTAATACCTACTAGCGAACTGCAATTCATAAGGCCGTCGTGCGAGTTCTGCTGTCCTCGTCTTACATCACGGCGGATCTAGTGCATAGATTTAGCGCATGAATGTTTTTATAATTTTGATTAGTAGAATCCTTTAGTCGAATAATCTCAAATCCAAATATATGTTCATATATTCTCATGATAATGATTAAAAATTCAAGAAGTATAAAATGTTATTAATGAATTTAGATAATAACGTGCTCAAAAATTTAATACCACTATAACCAGTCATTAATTAACGTTGTTACCTAAGTAATTTATACACTCGAAGAAAAGAATTCATTTACGATTACGAATAG
>DATBGR010000393.1:0-4174 GCA_036557905.1 Nitrososphaeraceae archaeon
TGTGCCTTATGCCACATCCAAGGCTGGTATTGAGATGATGACAAAGACTATGGCTTTAGAATTAGCTAAAGATAACATTAGAGTGAATTTGGTAGCCCCTGGGGCTATTGATACAGATATGAATACCATTCTAAGAAACAACAAGTCAGAATTAGAAAGTGTTCTTAAATTAATACCAATGGGTAAGGTTGGCTCTGCAGATGACGTAGCAAATGTAGTTGAATTCTTGGCATCAAATAAAGCAAGCTATGTTACAGGTGCATCGTATTTTGTAGATGGTGGCATGACGTTGTATCCTAGTTTTGGTCCAAATGTACAACACAATGCAGTGAGCCATGGTAATAATACGGCAACAATTCGGAAATAGTTCATTGTATTCGGAGTTTTATATACGCTATATATTTATATTCTACAATAGAGATTTATCAGTCGTTAGTCTACATACCCCATATCCCATTTCAATAATCTCAGATATGTGAAATATCTACTTTATTTCACTATCATTACAGGACAATGTGCGTAATGTAGTATGTCCGATGCAACACTCCCAATTAACATTTTTTTAAGGCCTGATCTTCCTCTAGTACCTACCACTATCAAATCTACTTTCTCCTTTTCTGCATAATTTACTATTGCTCCTCCTATCCTTGATACAACATCTTCAACGATTTCTGACTTGAACTTTGGAATGTGATTTTCTTTTGATATCTGGTCTACCTGATTCAACCATACTTCTGCCTCCTCTCTTTTTTCTTCCATTTCTTTTGAGCCATAGGTAGGCGCAGTAACAAAAAAAGAATAACTTAATCTGCCTAGATCTATTATTGTTATTCCAATTAATTGTGTATCTTTATTTTTTGTATTTTTAGTCATTGCAACTGCATATTCTGCAGCTCTCATAGATGTTTCAGAGCCATCGATCGCAACCATAACTGTAAAGGGCTTTTGAGTGTTTTCAGACATATAATTACGTAATAATCATAATCATACAGCATTTTAATTTTTCAATTTTGACTTTTCCATTTGATTCGCATAAATTCGTCCTCTCGTATTTCAGCAAACATTTTAAGGAAGTTTCTCTATATGTGTTATATCTGAGTCTTTATCTGAGATTATATGTACTATTCCCTAAAGTTAAAAACTTCTCTTCTTAGTGATTTGCAAATTCAATGATTCACTTTGGTGAATCAACTTTATTAATATCATTCTTCTACGACTGATATGAGTCACTCGGATGTTCTAAGGACTACACCAATCCGTCCTCATTTCATACAGGATGTTGCACAAAGACCAGGCAAGGTTCGTCGTCCCCTTGGAGACCCAGTTGCACAACCTAAACCTTATCCTGAGTTTATTCCACCACCATCTACTAATTTAGACAACCTGAGTCTTGATATGGATGTAATACTGCCTCAGGAGGCCCAAGCGGCGCTTGATACTAACACACTATCCTTTCATGCGGTAGGGGACACGGGGGGAGTTCATGGTGACGATGTCGAAAAAGCAATTTCAGATGCCATGGATCACCAAATTTCCTCAGCAGGAGATACTAAACTAGCGCCAGCGTTTTATTATAATCTTGGAGATGTTGTATACTTTAATGGCCAGAGTTCTCTATATGATAGTCAATTTTACGAACCATATCAATACTATCACGGCTCTATCTTTGCAATAGCAGGCAATCATGATGGTGATACTCATACCCGCCCAGGAGATCCTGTAGATAGTGAGACATCGCTCTATGGTTTCATGATGAACTTTTGTGATGCATCAAGCCACCATGTTTCTCCATATCGTTCTACTGTGACTCAACCTTATGTCTATTGGACCTTTAATACACCATTTGCAACGATTGTTGGCTTATATTCAAATGTTGACGGCACTCTTGATGCTAGAGGTACCAGCGAGCAATTACAATGGTTTCAACAGCAGGTCCACAATGCCTCTACTGAAAAAGCTCTAATTGTTACAGTTCATCATCCACCATATTCTCTCGATACTGTACATGGAGGATATCCAGATATAGGCATTGCCATTGATCGTGTTATACAAGCCACCGGACGTACGCCAACAATTGTACTCTCTGGCCATGTACATTCATACCAGAGGTTCGAGCGCAAGGTGGGATTAAAAAATATTCCTTATATTATAGCTGGAGCTGGTGGTTATGCCAATACTCCTCGATTACTTCACAAAATTGAATTAGATGAGGATCGTAATCAGTTGCCTCCTAATTTTCAAACCACTCGCTCAGATGTTGTCTTGGCAGCTTATAATGACCAAGAACCAGGATTTCTTCGAATTACAGTGGATAACAAAAAGAAGACTGTTACTAGTGACTATTTCACTGTACCATTTGATGATGCACCGCCTACTACGGCATTCGATACAGTTACCGTTAAGTGGTAGCCACATACAAATATTTTTTTAGACAATACGTAATAAGGTCAACTATAGTTAATACTCTGGTGTTAATAATATATACACTAATGACTGAATCACTATAACAATTAAGATATTGAGGATTTTTCATACTATTAATTCAAAAGGTTTCAGGACCGCGTCACGAATAGACAATGGAGTAGTATGTCGAGTATCTAATTGCCATACGTAAAATAGTCTGTCACTCATTTGTTTGATAGATTAAATAAAGACGATAGTGATTGGGGAAAATGCCAAGATGCAGAGACTTTCCATATGATGGCATACAATTTTTAATATGTGGAAAATCCGTATCCTAAACAATCTGATAATATCCATCAGAAGCCAGCAAGCAGATATTATCAATGAATGGGGCACTACGATATCAACTTATTTAGATCAATAGGGTGAAGTACAGGAATTGCTGTCCAAAATTGACAAGACTATGGAGGATCTGCCATTAGAGACCAACAAGTTATTTATTATTTGGAAACTGCGACTCATTGATCATATCACGGAACTTTTGAACATAGCAAAGACATCTACTAAACATGCACATGGGCATCATTGATATTTGAGTAAAGGGGTTAATCTGCAATATGAGTATTAATACCCATACTGCTACAACAGCTTTCTTTTACAACTCTGTATCTATATCTTTCTAAAACCCCTAGAGAATCTAAACCCGCATTTTTAACTTCTGTCGTAAGTCTAATTATATTTTGTTTTGTAGCATGATGTGCAATCTGTTTGTAGTAGTTAATCCGATTTTCATGTCATTCTTACTGTCATTATCTATTAAATTACGAAAAAGCAAAGCATTATTTGTACTGAATAATGCTTGTTGAATGAATTAATTCATAATAATGAATTTAGCTGATTCGTATTGTATTTGTTTTCTTAGTCTATCAATAAGAAGAACGAATCTGTCTTTCTTACTAGAGTAGGATTAAAGTCGATTCACAACTTTTTTACCGGGATTCATAATAAATTTAGGATCGAATATTTTCTTAATTTGCTGAAAAATTGAAGCCATTTGAGAACCATACATAAATTCGATATATTTTGTTCTGGCAATCCCATCACCATGCTCTCCAGTTATAGTTCCCCCACTGCTGATAACCTTTGTAAAAACCTCCTCTGCTAGATGATCATATAATCTGATCTCATTTTGGGAATCTGTATTTATCATTGGTCTTGTATGCAGATTTCCATTACCTGCATGACCATATATTACATAATCTAGTTTGTTTTCAATGTACTTTTGTAAAATAAACTGGGCATAGTCACAAAGGATGTTCGGAGAGACTACTGTATCTTCTATAAGACCCAATGGTTTTCTACTGCCTACGGTCAGTTTAGTGATATTATTTAATGCATTTTTTCGCGCTCTCCATATTCGGACTGAGCTTTGTTCGTCCGAGACGCTTTCTATCACCGAAGATATGGATGATAATTTTTCCTTACAACCCGCAAATTTCTGTTCGACATCGAAAAGATTGTCTCCAGCGAATTCTACATATAATAGACAACCATTACCTCGGTGGATGTCTCCTTTATTCTTCACTTTGCAATCTGATTCCTGAAAATTCTGTAATACAGTCTCATCCATCATTTCTAGTGCAACTGGGGAGAATTTCAAGATAAATGGAACAGCTCTCATTGCAGATAATAAATCATTAAAACCTAACACAATTGTGGTTCTATAAAGAGGAATGTTTACAATCCTCAGTTTTGCCGAAGTTACTAGTCC
>DATBGR010000394.1:0-3619 GCA_036557905.1 Nitrososphaeraceae archaeon
CACCGCCTCTTTTCCATCATTTACAGCACACTTCATCAGATTTCAAGTTAGGACTGGTTTACTTTAAACCTTTGATCCGCATTTTATTAGATAATCATTACGAAGGGGGGAATTTTTCTTTCAGCAATTGTATCCCTTTAATCTGGTCTGAAAGAAATTTATCCCGTTAGTAGTCAGAAATTTAATGAGATAGAACAGAATCTAAAATTCATACTATCGCGTTTCCAAGAGCTGAATGTAAATGTGAGATATCGCCTTCTATTATTGATATCTCTACTATCTCGAATATCTCCTCTATTCAAATCCATACAGTTGTCTTTTAATGTATATATTTGCAATACTTAGAGGGAAGATAGCCACGACTGCTAACTTTAGCATGTTGGTAATAGATTCGGAAGACGGTTCACGAAAAACATTTTCCATCTATGTGTTGTTGACTGAATACCATATTTATAAGAATGGATAACGCAATTCCAAAAGAAAGAACATGTACAGGAATAGTAGTACTTTTGTTTTGCCATTACTTTTCACTCTCTTAGCTATTTCATTAGTATCACCTCTACATCTGATAGAAAATGCGAGTGCCTCGGCTGATAATGCCATGAACTCAAAAATAAAAATAGCCGAACTCATTAAAGAAACCAAATCAGAACAACAAGATAAAGGAATACAAGCATCAGGACACTTTGCAAATAATCAAATACAAAACGGCTCTGTAACTTGGATACAGGGTGGTTTATGGAATCTGGCGGTACATAATAATACTAATATGAATAACAAAATCTCTAATAACACAGCAGTTTCTCCTATTTCATCTCCTAAAGCCGCTTTTTCAGCTAATTTTACTATGGTAAAACCTGATGGCAGTGATTCTCATATCCATTCGATTAATAATTTTGTATCAAATAATGTAATAATAGGTGGTGGTGATATGGTAATTACTGGAATTGGGAATATTTATTCTGATGGCGCATTAAAATTCAAGCAGGTACCTATCACGGTACATCTCATGGGAAGGCAGCATGTACTTGGCCTTATCATTGACACAGTCAAGACTGAAAATCATTATGCAAGTACACATGAAATGTATGGGACATTAATAAACGGCACAGGATTGGAGAAGATCGAAAAGACCATAGTAATGCCGAAGTCACAGTCACACGAGCCGCAAAACGGAAAAAGTATGAATATGTCTATGAATATGGGATAAATTGCCAATAGATGTTACGTAAAAGCCTATTTCCAGATTCAATGTTTAAAACCTTTGCTTACTAATACATGTATCAGCAATATGATCAGTCAAAAAAGGCTTTCAGTTGGATTAATAGCAACTGCTGTTTTTCTTTCAGGCGCCACAATGACTCTTGTCATAAGTAGTATAAGTACTGCCTCGATGGCAAATGCACAACAAACAACTGCAGCATCGTCAAAGAACGTAGTAAGAGATTCTGCAATAATCTTATTAGAAGGCAAATCCATTCCTGCTAAAGGTTTCATCCATCTTTACGATGCTACCCCATATATGATAACAAATGGACATATAGCTGCAAATATTCCCTGTGACACTAGTTCAGTCAGCCCACTAAAGATATTGATAGGACAAGCTCCGGATGTAAAACCGGCAGAACTTGAATTAGTAAAGCCATTATCAACTCCGGGTAAATTATGCATATATCATGTCGATGTGAATTCTAAACCAGGGAGTCCGATTACGGACATTGCAATACAAAATCCTACAGGAAATACGACGATACTACCACCTGCTAGTACGGTTGTAATAGGTGTAAATGAAATCAGTCCGTTACCATCATCGGCTAGTATGCAAGGAAATATGACCAAATAGGAGAGAGGTCTAAAAGAGATTTCTAATCCTCACTCTATTTTTTCGGTGTTAAATGCCAAGTTAACATCAAGGATCATTTTATTGTTCGAATCCTAGCATATTTTTAATTTTTTCTATTTTCGTATATTCTGAAAGAATTAAGAAATTTATCTGAAATTAAGTTTAGACTAATTTATACTATGTAAGAGCTTGATCTGCGGCGCTCAAGTGCATCATCGCTCCTTGATTATCACCATTTTTTAATGCTTGAATTCCTTGATCCAAGTGCATTTTTGCAGATTGATCTGAAGCACTAGTAAGACCTTGATCTGCTGCATTCAAGTGCATCATCGCTCCTTGATTATCACCGCTTTTTAATGCCTTAATCCCTTCCTCCAAGTGCATTTTCGGTGTAATTGTTTGCGCATATGCTGATGGAATCGTTTTAAAATTGGCTTGGGCCATTATTGAAAGTCCTAACCCCACAGAAAGCAGGAGACTTGCACCTAGCATGATATTTTTTATCATTAAATGATGATTCTAAATATTTTATATAAATATTATCAACTAAACTTTATATCTATTGTCTGGATGAACTAAAGATGAAAAATGCGTACTTTGCACAATCTGTTGACAGAATCATAGACAATATTAGTCGAAATTCAATCAGATTGTTTCGGACATTCGATAGAGCAGTAGTAATTTTTCGAAAACGGTGTCTTTTATAATAGGTGTGAAATATACCATATTAAAAACATTTTCTGATTTAATGGATCAAATGTAGTGACTGACTTCCTTGGTATATAGACAAAGACGACAAGAATCTGATGTCTATCGAAAGGCGCGCCAAGTAGCACTCTCATGCATTAGAAACTGTGGAAAAAGACCTGGTTCTCTGCACTCATCCAAACCAGATTATGTTCCTTATGTGATAGAGAATTCCTATACCGCCCTGACAAATCTTAGTCCTGCACTGGAAGTTGTAAATGTTACGGTGTATGGTGATCTTGTCTTTATGTTAGCAAGATTTTACGATGGTCATATATAAGATTACTTACGGAATATCCATTTATTTATTCATATTATGACACTATGCATTACAAGGTAACAATGTATATTTAGTGCTCGCTCCTTCTTTACTGATCCTCTACTAGGAAAATTAAAAGCTGTAGATTTTAGATATGCAATCAAAAGCCTGAGATAGTGTGCACCCTATTTCAAACTCTAGTCGACTCAGTAGTTAGTATTTTACTTCGTCTTCCTATGACTTTGAAATGTTGGTCCTACTTTCTGTGACATGCAGATGGCATTAAAGGCAGACACGTAAAGGCAACAATACTACAACTAAATCGTATTTGAATAGTGACTGCCTAATTCTACTAACAAATTATGTTAAGCCATAAGACCCACGTTTTAAAACCTAATGGGGGCTTGAGCATTACCCCATTAGTGTGTAGGCGTACCTTGTATAGTCTTTGTAAATCTCATTCTTGAATAAAATTATTTAAAGGTCTTGATTATTGTTCTATAAACAGTCTATTATTAATCCCCAAAAATCAAAAATCAATCTAAGGGGGGATCTGAAAATATCTATGCGATAGGACCGAAGACAGCCTAGATAACTTTTCGTTAGTGTAGATGTAGCAGAGAGTAAAACAGTAAGATTTGATAGCTATTACAAAAAAGATAATTCTAATAATCCACTATACTCAACAATACAAAAATATATATTGTATAAATCCATTGTTATCTTCGTCATGCTTTGAATGTTCTCGTCATTAGGTTGCCTGTTTTAGG
>DATBGR010000395.1:0-7385 GCA_036557905.1 Nitrososphaeraceae archaeon
GGTTTTAATTCTGCATCAAATATTTCCACTGCCCTTTTTGCATATTGCTTGGCCGTTTCATACTTGTTCACGTCCACAACTACAGCTGATCCTATTCTAGTGCTATTCATGCCTACGTTGTTTGACATAGAAGAAGCGCTCATTGAGGACATAGAGGACATGTTCAACATAACATTTGGCAATATTCCGTATGCTCCACCATAGTATTGCAGTATTTCGTCTACAACATTAGCGAGGAACAATGCATCAACCGTGGCATTATTAAATTGTTCACATTTTGAAGACCACTCACTCCCTCATCGACAAATAAAGTCAGATCGAATTGTACTACATAGTTGTCACAGGCTGAATAATTTATTATCATTTTTGAAACTAGTACATTCGGAATATGTACCATACATTATAATAATCTCTTCTGCGGTAATAAACTGAAATAACTAATAGAATAGGTTTGAGAATTACCAGTGCAAATACGAAAGCATTCCACTCGCTTCATTGATATTAAGTCGTCAACATTTATTTTGCATATTATATTACAGTCCATAGTATATAGAATAGGAACTTCAAATTTCTTAGTTCAATCTAGTATATTGGAAAGGAAATTTATCATTATAGGTCTTTGGTAACGAACATGATTTTGTGATTTCAGATGTATGGCACCATATACAAGTCCTCAAAAAAAGTTATGTGTCCAATTCTGGAATAGATGCTATTTTTACTTTTTTCTTGCCACCCTTACCACATTCACGCTTCTACCAATTTTACTTTGCACACATGTTAATCCAGCATTTGTGTTTGAATCTGACTCATTTATTTCTTGCGATAATATAGCATATGCCCAAATTAGTGAAGCCCAGAATGGACAATTTTCAAGCAACTCTTCTCAACAGTGGATAGACAAGAATAGTGATATAAGGATATTATTCGGATATTCTCCAACTAAGCCTGTAGTCGACTCACCGACAGTCTTACAATTCATTGTTCAAGATTTAAAAACAAATAAACCCATGAATAATCTTCAGACTCATGTAATTGTTACCACCAATAGTAGCGACCAAGAACAGACATTTAGATTCAACAATGTTAAGGCGCCAAATGGAATGTTTTCCGTGAGGTATTTATTTCCAGACTATGGGACATATCAGGTTATTGCAATATTAGATCAAACACGTCTGCGGTTGCATTTGCATCTTTTCCTGTTATGATCCCATTCTCGAGTTCGGTAATTCAACTCTCTACGCCATGTCCGCAGGTATCGCAATTATTATTGTAGGTGTATCGGTTTTAACCGGAGTAATTATCAAGACTAGAAGATCATAAGGAATTTGTACTGATCAATACTTGGTATTTTGTAGTATAGTGTAGGAGAACGTATCGTATATTTATCTATTAAAATATAAATCATCAATAATCGAATCTAATTAACTAATATTCGAGTGCAATATCACATAATAGGTCTTCGCGAGGACATCATCTAATTTGGGTCATATCAACCCTCTTTCTATTTTGACTGGAGTAGCAGGCCTAGTTACAAAAATAAAATTATGAGAGCTATTGTTTAAGCTAAGTCGATCAAGTACTACGATAATTATCGAATTGTTGGAAAAGAATTAATTCTTATGTTAGCCTCGTGTTATTGCTAATTAGTAGTACTTGTAATCGCTAGTCAAGTCTGTGTCGATACTATTCATGCTTACTTGTTTAGCAAAAGTCCACAAAAGGATCCAAGCACAGGCTGAGTATACCATTCAGTATCCTATAGATTCATGTAAGTCTGATCATTTCTGACTCGAGCTTAATTAATTACCTTATTTGATTGTGAAAAAGTTAGGCTTGGCAAAAATGTTATTCCATCACAACTTTAGAAATCTTCCATATGGATTTATTATTTCAAGCCAAATTGACGAATTAGCAAATATAAAATATATCAGGTCCCAATTTTCCACGCTGAACATGATCTCTAAATAGTAAATAATGTGATAGGCTATCTGAACACTATTTAGGAGGTCTGTGATGGGGTGTTGATCTACATTGGCCATACTAGAAGAACTGCATGTCAGTTGAGTATTATGATTACAATTCAGAGGATGATGATTATTTGAAGTGATCACCTAGCACGGGCTTGCTTCTTCGAAAATATCAGAATTATCTTGCATTATACTCACATTAAAAAGGCGCCGTAAAATGAATTCTACTAGAAACAACAGTCTATCTGAGAGTTGTCATTAAATATTTATAACCTGAAATGTAGACCATTTTCGATTTGTGAGATACCAATTAAAAGTCCCATTGGTTGTAGAAACTAGGTTATGGACTTTAGTTATCGGCTATTTGTCTTTGTGTGGAATTTTAATTGTTGGTCTTAGCGATCATTCTTTTCAATTCATAACCAAGGCTTTTGCAAATGCTAACAGGATGTATGATTCCTTTTTTGAATCTAATGCTCAAAAACTAGCGAATTATTCAGGATTCGGGATCGTTTTTGTTGATAGTGAGGGTATTGGCAAAAGTAAGGATCACGATATTTATGCTGCAAAAAGCATGAGAGTTGGTAGTTACATCCAAGAGGAGTCCAGCCAAGACTGGACTAGTAAGCTTGTAGATTTAATGATAGATTCGATCTCTTCCGTTTCGAGAATGTTTATAGCTTTGGGTTTATCTTTTGTTGCAGCTATAGTTGTTGGAATTACGGCAGCCAGAATCTCTTCGGCTTCTAGGATAGTAATTCCCATAGTAGATGTATTACAGTCGATTCCAATACTTGGATTCTTCCCTGCTGCAATTTCGCTTTTTATAGCATTGTTTAACGGCAATTCTGTAGGCATTGAAATAGCTGCAATATTTCTTATATTTACCAGCATGGCATGGAACATGATCTTTTCAGTTTACGAATCAGTACTGTCAATTCCGTCTGAACTAATGGAAACATCATATGCGTACAGGGCCAACCTATTCCTGAGATTAAGAAGACTCTATATTCCTGCCAGCATTCCAAAATTGGTCTATAATGGCATTTTATCTTGGGCCAGTGGATGGTATTTCCTTACGGCAGCAGAGATCATTTCGTTAGGTTCAAAAACCTTTACCCTGCCTGGATTGGGAAGCTTACTAGGCACATCAGTAGCAGCAGGTGAATACGCCCAAGCGATTGCGGCACTTACCATGTTAATCCTGATTATTTTGGTAACAGACTTTTTCTTTTGGAGGCCTCTGGAATCGTATGCCAATCGTTTCAGATATGAGTATTCCAGCTCCATAGCGACTAGTCCCAAGCAGAAGCGGCTACATTTTATGTTGCGGCCTTCTGGCAATAGAATCCCTAGGTTATTATTTCATAATCCCTCCACAACATCATCAATTCAAATATCTGATTTTTTTATCAATAATCCCAGGCCCCTGATTTCTGTTCGATCAAGTAAAGTCATCGAGGTATTGTCCAAGATCGGAAGTCAGATTGAATCAAAATTATTCCCAACAATTCACAAATGGTTTGACAACAAGGTAATTCTTCGAGTACTAAGAATTTCAGCAGTGCCGTTAATTATATCTATCATCATACTGATTCTTTTCTTAGAACGCGAATTTATCCATCAATCATTTCTCTCGTTCTCTAAGATGTATTTGTCTCTTGGAAATGACCCCAAGAATGCTGAAATTCTGTCACTAATTCCAATTGCTTTGTTATTATCGTACTTGAGATTAATTGCAGCTTATCTTTTAACTTTGGCATGGACTGTGCCAGTAGCTATTAAGATTGCTCGTGATCCTAGATTCGATCGTATTATGCCTATATTTCAAACTCTGGCAGCTATTCCTGCACCAGCATTCTTCCCATTCTTGATTCCAATTGTCAATTACGTACCAGGGGGCTTTGAATTCTTGTCTATACTATTGATATTAACTGGGATGCAATGGTACATGTTTTTTAATCTCATTGGTGGTGTACGGTCTATTTCTGGAGATATTGATGAAACCGCAAGAGCTTTTAGAGCTACTAAGCTTCATTATCTAAGACGAGTTCTATTTCCAGCAATATATCCGTCATTTATTACTGGCAGCATCACAAGTTGGGGTGGTGGCTGGAACTCGTTAGTTGTTGCCGAGTTTATCGTTTTTGGTTACAAGACATACTCCGCAACAGGTATTGGATCGTTATTAGATAAGGCCGCCTATAATACTGGAAACACATTGCTGATAATAATTATTGTTTCCGCTATGATGGCAGTAATAGTTACAATAAATCGCCTTATATGGAGACGTGATTATAGAAGAGTAATCAAGAAATATGGCATGGGCATATAGAAGTGATCAGAATAACATTTACCCATGACAACCACAACTTGTTTATGCTATATTATTATCTATACTAAAATCCTTAGCACAAGAGGCTGGTAAAATGGGTCATGTTTCTGTATCGAAGGGTAATGTACCATCTTCGGTCAATGATTTTGAGGGTAATCAGCGTAAATCATTTGATGACTCGGCACCGCTTCTCGAACTTAGAAATGTTACCAAGGAATTCATTGACAATAATAACAATTGGAATAAGATCTTGAATAACATTAATCTGATCATAAATCACAATGAGTTCATTTCAATAGTTGGCCCCTCGGGTTGTGGTAAATCCACATTATTAAGAATTATGATGGGATTAGAAAGGTACACCCAAGGTGAAATATTGTTTAAAGGAAAATTAATGAGAACAAATGGTTATGTAAATCCGTATATGGCAATTGTATTTCAATCCTTTGGGCTGTTCCCTTGGCTAACCGTAGTTGAAAATGTGGAATTCGGGTTGGAATCTATACACATGCCTAAAATTCAACGGAGAAAAAAGAGCATTAGTATCATTCAAGATGTCGGGTTGGAAGGGTTTGAGGATGCATATCCGAGAGAGTTATCTGGTGGAATGAAACAAAGAGTTGGAATCGCAAGAGCTCTTGTCATGGATCCTGAAATACTTGTTATGGATGAGCCGTTTTCTGCGCTTGACCCATTGACTGCTGAGGCATTAAGAGAGGAGATTTTGAAAGTTTGGAGCAATAGGCTTGTGACACCAGAGGTGGTCATAATGGTGACCCACAATATCGAGGAAGCTGTTTATCTTTCAGATAGGGTAATAGTACTCGGTCACCGGCCCGGGTCGGTTTTGAAGGATGTAAATATACAAATACCCAGAAGTCGTGAGAAAAGAGATAAATCAATATACGAATACTCTGACTATATCACAACCATGATCTCATAATAAATTATTTTCATGCCTTCTTGTTTAGTTTCGACTGACTGTCTTGTTTTGAAGTGATCAAATTATAGTATATAATATAATCTGTATATCGAAAATTACAAGCAATGTGTGCTAAAAGATTTAAATCGTAGGTTAAAGTGATTTTCATTACAGAATAATTTGGAGATTCCTAAGGTCAATTACAGTGTTCTGCTTGGCTTTATAGAATTATTGGACGATGCAGGTAGCAAGTCAGAAATAGCAAGATTTGCATCTAAGGAAGATCTGAATTTGGATTCGCTTCTACCCATACTAGAATCTGGTCAAATCTTGGGGCTCATTAAAGTGCAAGAAGGAGAAGTATCCATGACCCAGAAAGCGCATTTTTTTATTGCAGCAAGTCCAAAAGTTAGAAAAAAAATGCTAAGAGAGATAATAGTTAATATTGACATCTTTAAGAAGATAATCGATTTAATCAAGCAAAAAGAAGATAAATATGTCACAAAGGATGAACTATCAGAGTATTTTTCAGAACGTCAGATCCCATTTACTATAGATACCACAGACAAATATACAAGTGATTTCGATTCACTTATAGAATGGGGCAGACAGGGGTTGGTTTTTAATTATGATGCAAATGATGAACGTATAAGTTTGAGGAAAAGCGTTTAGGAGATTTATTTTTTATTAGTTTTTGAGGAGATATACTAAAGCATCATTACATGGTGCTTGTTCATATTCTATAACACTTCAATAACAACAGATGGTTGATTAGTTTGGCTAAGTTCCTTTGCAGGAATGTGCTCTGATCTTTATGTCATAAATATCTCAATCTCATTTAATTTAAGAAGCTTGAGTCAGCTCAAAAACGCCCTTGTTAGATCACAACTTGTTGTTGCGTTGTTACCTTGATGCCGATATCTGTCCGCGTATCTCTCCATTTTGATTCTGCTGGGTATGAATGTTGACGTACGTTTCATCTTGCTCTATTATCTTGACAAGATCTGACAATTGTTTTCCAATCAAAGGTCCCTGTAGATCATTAGGTGTTATGATGGCTTTACCCAGGGATAACATGACTATAGGTTGTCCAACTTCGCCGGGTTTGCCTTGATGTATATGGGCCATCTTAAAGTTGTTCATGTCCGTCACGTTGAGTTCATAATGCAACTGTTTTCCATCTGGACTGAGTTGAAATTGAGCAGTCACCTTTGCTTTAGTATCAACTGGAGGAGCCTCATTTTTGCCATGAAGAGTAGCTGCGAATTTTTTTGTGCATCCTGTGCAAGTATATTTCGGTAAGAATCAAATGAAGTTCAATTATCATTAAAATATTATAGACATACATATCATACCAATATGTATCATACATGCAATTCAATCTAGGGACTGGTGCATTCGTCAAATGTACCATAAATTAAAACAATATACCAAGGCAACCTAGTTGCACATCACATCAACTAGGAGTTGGACGATCATCATCAACACAGCAGAGAAGAGATGCCAATTGCATTTCATTTCATAACGGTATCACGACCGCTTCTCTTTCTGTGAATTAGTAGTAATCTGAAAGCCTGATTTTGAGTAGAAAAAAGCAATATTAATGATAAGTGCACGCCGTGTCAATAATGCCTAAAAGCAAATCAGATAAAACAATAATTCGATAAAAACAAGAAATTAAATTTATATTGATATTGGAGTGGTATCAAGTTTGGAGATGCAATTATTTCATGAATAAATTCTGGAAACCTATTGATTTCCCTCTTCTGACATTACCAGCTATTACTATCCTTGTATTAATTTCAGTGTCAGTAATATTCTTGTACCCGAAATCAGGTTATGAAAACAACTCTTGCGATCGTTGCGTACACTCTGTCTATGCGCAGAGTGATGGCAATTCCAGTGGCATGAATGCAAATAATGTTTCTCAGATGTGGATAGATAAAACTAGTGGTATTGGTATAAATTTGGCATATTCTCCAACTAAGCCCTTAGTAGATTCTCCTACCGACTTAAAATTCATTGTACACAACTTGAAAGGTGGTAATAATTTGAAAGATCTAACAGCTCACGTTAGTATAACGAGTAATAGCAGCGGACAAGAAAGAGCATTCAAATTTAGTAACATTACAGCACCTAATGGAGATTTTTCATTAAAGTA
>DATBGR010000396.1:0-10530 GCA_036557905.1 Nitrososphaeraceae archaeon
CAGTAATAACAGAATTGCACGTTTTAACACGTTCTTTGATATGTTACGATGTTATTTAGCATAGCGTTCGTAATTCAATCATTATTATTTCATTGAAAAAATACTGCTGTTTACACAATTCAAGATAGCACAACTAAGAAACTTCGTTTAACTATCTTACATAATTAGATAAATAGACCCTTTTTAGGCCTTTGAAATCAAGAGTTTGGATTTCCCACGTTGCGATAGAATATTTTTCGTATAAAATCTTGATCTGATCATTACCCTCGTCTATCTTAATAAATGTTCATCAATTTTTCTAACACCAACAACTCATTCATTTTTAGGACATATCTGCAGAAATTTAATCAACAATTTTATGATGACCTTAGGTGGTATAAAGAGGTGGCCAATTCAATAATCTTCACGGTTTGATATTACTAGTGCAATTCTTCGATATATGAGTAAATTCATAATGTTCGTAGATAATAGCCGGTTTGTTCGTACCACTATATATGCTAGAAGCAAATCCAGCAAAATCCTTCCTCAGTACACAAGAATTGAAAAGTTCAACAAACTACGTCAGACTATCAACGTGTATATTAAAGTAGAAATTGTTTTGGTATGCTTAACATTGAATATTTAGAACATATTAATGGATTGTTGAAGTTAAGAGAAGTTCTGAAATTTGATCAGGCCAGAATAAAATTTATTTTAAAAGGTTAAATTATCAGTATTTAATAAGGTTGGTATCCTTACTACTTTAGGTGGATCTGAATAATAAATTAAAAGATAGTTTTGCTAGAACCGCTAAGAAATTACGTATTTCAGTCACCGATAGGTGCAATATGCGCTGCATCTATTGCATGCCTGCCAACAATGTGGATTGGTTCGAACAGCAAAATATTCTGAGTTTTCAGGAGATTAATAGAGTTGTTACGATCCTAGCAGATTTAGGCATTGTGAAGGTGAGATTGACTGGTGGTGAGCCCCTACTTCGACCAAAAATACCTACCCTAATCAATCTCATTTCTCAAATACCTCAGATAGAGGATATAGGTATGACAACAAATGGCATAGGACTGCAAGCTAACGCTTCTGGGCTCAAGGGGGCAGGTTTACGTAGCGTGAATGTTAGTTTAGATACACTGAAAGAGAATCGATTTAAGGCAATCAACGGTGTAAATGGACTCGACAATGTACTTGATGGTATAAAAGTAGCCGCCGACGTTGGACTTCGCGTTAAATTAAATATGGTCGTAATCAGAGGATGGAACGATGACGAAGTCGTCGAGTTCGCAGAATTATCAAAAAAGACAAACTATACTGTTCGCTTTATAGAATTCATGCCATTAGATGGAACTAGCATGTGGAATAATCATCTGGTAGTGACCAAGGCTGAAATAATCAAAAAGTTAGGTAGTGAAGGGATAGAGATTTTTCCCTTACATAACGATTATTCCGAACCTGCTAGGCTATTTACTTTCAATGACAAGCAAGGCAGTTTAGGATTTATCCCATCTATATCCGAGCCATTTTGCACCAACTGCGATAGGATAAGGCTAACATCAGATGGTAGATTGCTGACTTGTCTATATGAAAAACCAGGCACTGACCTTAAAGGGCTTTTGAGGAGCAAAAAATCTGACCAAGTCATAAAATTAAGTATCTTGAATTCCATAAATTTCAAACCAGAGGGCATCATAAGGCTAATACGTACTAAATCGTTGAGACCAACAATGAACCTTATGCACAGAATTGGAGGTTAAAACATTTGACGTCCGAGGGCTGCACGGTTTTATCCTGATATCTTAAGGATATATTACATTTAATGTATGTACATGTCTGAATAAATCATCTTATGATTGATATTCTACATTCTGGATTTGCCGTGATAAAAAGTCGCTCAATGCATTATATAAATCTCAATTCCCCACGCTAACTAGACGAGCTAAAAACTCGAATCATCCATGGCAAGTACTTTTGGTAACTGTCAACTTAAGCACATAGAATATTCAACTCAATCTAAACAATACGTCTCGTACCTGAAGATAATTTATCAGTCAACAATTATCTCTGAAACGGTAGATTCATTATTCTGAAATTGCATAGTTTTCAGTATGCAGATGATATATAATTAAGCTGTATATCTTGATATAATAGTTATCTAGACTTAGGAATGATATTTGAATGAATCATGATGCTGATATATCAATTCACCGGAGTTAGCTACTGATATCGGAACTGGAATGAAGACTATTTACCGCAGGCATAAAATCAAATGGAATCGCTGGCAACCGAATCTTTTCGACTTAAATAAGATAGTCAATTTAACTCGTTAGTTTACAATATAATCAGATCGACTAGCAATATTGTGTAAGTAAAACTTTGTATCACATCGTGGACATGACCTTTAAATCGTAATTTGTGTAGAGAATTTAGTGGATTTGATTTCATTTGTCAAGTGTGATAAAAACCAAGGGTTGGAATATTCATACTGAGAAGTCGATAGATTGTTGCAAGTTTGACGCTATACTTATCTCAATTTTTCAGGGCGTCCCATCGGATAAACTAATACCATTTCCACAAAGGATTTGGCCTCAGCTCAATCAACCAAGATTAGCGGAATTACAAAATGTCAACTAGTTGCCTGGAGAAATTTGATTTGTATTTTCATAATGTAGCCGAGAACTGGAATACCAAATTGGATTCTTGCAGGATTTTGAGTCAGTCTCATCTACAATCTATTTTTCATGGGTGGATTCTCAAAATAGAATCATAAAAAGGAAAGGATAGGAATGAAGCAATACAAGAGGCACAAACTACAGCTATTTCATGATATCCTTACTGCGATTGAGCATGACATGTATCATAACGAAGGAGCTCAAGTAGCCAAGCCAACTCATGTCCAACAACACTCGAGATTATCGTACGATAAAATGACGTCGATTTTCGGGGACCTGAAAAGTAAGGATATGATCGTTAGATGCGAGAACAGTGGATTGCTTGCTATAACCAGTAAGGGACGCACTTTCGTGAAGCAGTACAGAGAATTGATAAACCTTATTGAAGACTTTGGTTTGAACAAATGAGAAATATCGATAAACGACATACAAGAATAGTAATTACAAAAAAAGGTGTAAAGGATATTACGTTTGATGGTCACGAGATAATTCTTATGTCGAATCCAAGTGAATATGCAATTAGAATGCTTTCAATCCCTTAACACTACACTGTTTGAATCAGTTTTGTCACGATAATTCTATACTACATAAGAGATGAGACCAATCGATGGTTGTGAGTCATTCCAGAAGTAAGCATAAAACGGATCTCTTGTCAAGGTAATAACATATGTATTATCATCTTCATAGCTTGTTGCGTAATAACAATTTCAATTAAGAAATTCTTCTCGTACAATTGTTGGGGCAGATGCTTTAAAGATTATAAATAATTCATCTCCCATTTCAATTCCAATATCTAGTCTTGCCTCCTCAGTAATTTTCGCTACCAGGCGTAGTCCTTGTTCAAGTTTCATATACACTTTGATCGTTCCCATAGATTCATCCAGCTTTTTGATACCTATTATTTTTACAAGCAAAACGTTACGTGCGCTGGTTTTTAGAATTTGTTTGGACAGTATAATATCCTCAGGTCGAAGTGAAATACCTATCTTTGATCCTATTGGATATTCTCCCAGGATCTCAATCAATTGGGTGCCATATCTAAATTTAGCAATGCCACCTCTACTTTGAGTTACTATACCTTCTATGTAATTACCCTCAGCACTAAATAGATCATAATAATATGGAACAGAAGAAGGTTTCTGTATTTTAAGACATCCATCCAATGTATCATTGTATACTAATCTACCATCATACAAGATCGAAATGGTGTCTGCCAGAGCATATACGTCATGTTCAAAATGTGTCACATAAATAGTGGGGATGTTTCTTTCCTTTAGAACCCTTCGCAGTTCCTTTCTCAAATTCCTTTTGGACAGATCATCCAAGTTTGAAAGTGGTTCATCCATCAACAGCGCCTTTGGTTTGGTAACAAGCATTCTTGCCAAAGAAATCTTTTGCATCTCTCCCCCGCTCAGTCCTTCCGTCATTCGATCACGCAAATGCCATATCCCCAGATCTTCAAGTAAGGCTCTGATTTCAGAATCGCCTATTGACTCGTCTTTTCTTTTGCCAAAAATAATATTGTCATAAACGCCAAGGTGAGGAAACAATAACGGCTTTTGGAAGAGATACCCAATCTTTCTGATTTCGAGTGGTTGATTTGTAATATTGACATCGTTTAACAATATAGATCCCGCATCTGGTCTCAATAGCCCGGAAATGAGATTAAGGATCGTAGTCTTTCCACTACCGGTTGGTCCTAAAACTACTCGAACTTCGGGTGCAACTTTCAAATTAATAGGCCCAAGTGCAAAGCCAGGAAATTTTTTCACTACGTTTACTAGTTCCAGTCCAGTCATGATGCTAGTTCATCTTAGGAAAACTTCCTTTTCTAAATTTAGTCGTATAAAGCCAAAACGCAGTTAAAGCGGTAATCGACAATAGAATACTCAGGAATATATCTGGAATGGCCCGAGCCAATCCCCCTATAGCATTATCTTCAAATATCTGGATTGAAATCGTATGAGGATTGTATGCCAACATCATTGTTGCTCCTAACTCTCCAACTGCCCTAACCCATGACATAATTGAGCCAATAATTATACCATTCTTGGCCAGTGGAATTGATACATGCATAAAAGTCTGAAATCTAGATCTACCCAATAAACGAGAAACCCGCTCAAGGGATTCATCATATGAATCGAATGCAATCTCCGCAGCAAAGATCATAAATGGAGAGGAAATATAAGTCTGCGCAATTATTATCCCAGCTACCGATTGGGTAACATCAATCATGGGAAACACCCTCATCAACGGAGAGATTGGACCAAGAGCCCCCAATAGTAACGCACCACTAGCTAAAGGAGGCAAAACTAGCGGCAGAAAAACTAATAGTCTTAGGATTGATACGCCTGAAAGGTGGCGAAATCTAGCTAAGAAGTATCCTACCGGGATTCCTAGCACCACGAGTAATGCTGTGGAAACTGTCGCAGTACTGGCGCTGAGTACAAAAGCATTGATAACCTCGGGTCTACTTAATGAAGATGGAATCGATGCTGATGTGAAAAAAATAAGGATGGCAGTAAGTGGAAAAACGAGATATACTACAGTTATTATAGACAAACCCAATATTGCGATATTAAATCCCTGGTTCTTAACATCCATTTGAAATTGTTGATGCTCTATCCTAGCTTCAAGTTATGTGTATCGATTAGGAACAATGTTTGGTGGAAAAAGCGTTTAATGGGCTAATTATGGAGGCTCAATTGAACGATAGACTTAATAATTCTGCTATTTTCGACCAGGCTTGAAGACTTCGAACTAATAAACCACCTACTTATGGCACCAACTATAGATCCTGTTCTATCGGTGCATACTTGTTCGTAGGTTGGGTTTTTTGCCCAGCCTCCAGTGTATCACACCTCAATCTTCTTTATACCACGAAGCTGTTTGAATGCTTCTTCAACCCCTCAAAAACAACCGGTAGCAGATGTAGCCCTCTTTAAACCTATATTTTCGGGACTCACCTTATCGATTTGTTCTCTTAATACGTCACTAAATCTCGTCAATCCAATATGGTTCTTTTCGTATCTTTTGAATCACATAGTACAGTCGACAATTTTCGATAATAAACTGGATTGCACTCGACAAACTAAGCTACGATATTGCTCTGGAAAATAAATTTGAAGAATAATGGGACTAGATTTCGGGTTTTGCGTTATAAGTATGGTTTGTGAAGTATTATCTGCAATTTCATTTAGAATATAAATTCACATGGCTTTAAGCTAATTATTCAGGTATGAAAATGAAGATGTCATCACAATGCACCTGAAATTTGCAATTTTCTACAACATTTTCCAAATGGGATATCTAGGCCGTGAGGACATTTTCTGGGATGATTCAACAGCGTACACAAAGCATCCGTAAATATCTTTTTCATGTGATGCTCTATTCCGCAAACCATCTCTTCATCGATCTCGATTTTGAGAGCATCTCTCATCATGACCTCGAGTAACCTTGTATTGCGGATCATTTGTTTTCCTATCCTCTCACCCTTCAAGGTAATTTCCACAAGGTTACCTTTTTTATAACTCACAAGATCCGCATTGTCTAGTCGATGCAACATTTGCACTACTGATGGTTGAGTCACATTTAGCAGCTTGGCTACGGAGCTCACTTTTACTTTATCGCCTTTTTCCCTTATATACCAAATTGCCTTCAGATACATTTCGATATGTTCTGATTCAGCCGTTCCAATATACAGTACTTCTGCTTCATCCTTATTTGCGTCGATCTTGCTAGGAGTAGTCATAAATGTCTATGTTATTGCTGAGTTACCGGCGATATGTTATTAACTTTATTATGAAACGCTTCTCTATAACATCGTTATACTTTGGTATGCAGATGTATTTCTGGTTATTGATTTAAAAAATAAATTTTAAGGATAATTAAAGCAAGATTTGAGAGAGTTCTTGAATGTACAAATGAATGACGCTTAGAAAATGAATTTAAAATACATGCAGTACTTACAGGGTGCATCATGATCAAGTTAAGAATATGGAATACATCTGAATACAATAATAGAAGATAGCAAATACAGGATTTAATGGCGAGTTTTTGCTCGTTGTTCCTTTCATCTGAGGCATATTAAAGGGTAATAAGTATGCACTTTTAATAATATTTTTGCTTGAAAGTAAATAGAGTAACGTACAAGAGCACGGGAATAGATATAAAGAAGATAATTAAGACTCAGAATACCATCGGAAGAATAATATCATCATCTCATTCATTCCTTACCCATGGGAAGGTTCTATCCGGATTTGGTCATTATGCTGGACTTATTGAAGTCGATGGTAGGATTTTTGCGTTACACACAGATGGTGTGGGAACCAAGATAATCGTTTCCCAGATGATGAATCGTTTTGATACAATTGGCATCGATTGTGTTGCTATGAATGTGAACGACATAATTTGCGTTGGTGCTACGCCTGTCGGATTCATTGATTATATTGCCGTAACGGATCCGGACTCTATTCTACTTAGGGATATTGTTAAGGGACTAGTCCGAGGTGCTAATGATGCAAGTGTACCAATTGTAGGCGGAGAGACAGCAATTGTACCAGAACTTCTTTCAAAGAGAAATCACACGAAAGCTTTCGATTTAGTCGGTATGGCGTTTGGAATCGTTCCTGCAAAAAATAAGCTAATAATGGGAAACAAGATCAAACAGGGAGATGTCGTCATCGGAATTCCAAGCAGTGGTCTTCATTCAAATGGGTACACTCTGGCACGCAAGGTTCTTTTATCAAGACATTCGCTTAGTGAATTTGTTGGTGAAACCGATCAGACGATTGGAGATATCATTCTAGCACCTACTAGAATATATGTTCGCCCTATTACTGCGTTGATCGAAAATGACAATATCCCACTTCACGGACTGTTACACGTGACAGGTGGTTCCTTTGCTAAATTTTCTCGCCTTAACAGTACCGTGAATTATAGGCTAGATAGTCTTCCAGCACCTACGGACATTTTCAAGCTAATTCAAAAGGAAGGCCAAATTCGAACCAAAGAAATGTACAAGACTTTTAATATGGGCATAGGTTTTTGCCTAGTAATTCCACGATCTGGCGTAGACAATGCTATTGAAACAATTCAAAGGTTTGGAATGTCGTGTAGTTGTATAGGACGCATAGTTGGTCCAGGAAACGGACACGTACAAATTACTTCTGGAGGAAGAACTCTCACTTTGTAACATCATCAACATATCGGTCTATATTTAAATAATTTTATAAATCTCATATTCTTAGGTTTAAATCTAAGAAGTTTACTCAGTTGTGCGAGTCCAGTTTTTAGGTATTCTGAATATTACTATGCTCCACCAATATTTTATCGATATATCATAATTATCGTTTAATCATTCATCGCTGGCAGGTCAATACCTGCAATAGACTCACTTTAATCTCCATTCATGCTGGGGTGCCAGCGACTTTATCTATGAATTTGCTAGCTGCCAGAAGATACCTTAAGAAAGACCGGGTAATTAATAAGTCAATAATGATATAACAAATGGTTTGGCGGCAAGCCTTCCCTAACGACTACTCTAGACAAGGCCTACTAGCGAACCAAATTGATCTTGTTGTCTAATCATTTTCTGCGAATCAAGATGAATTCGAATTGATATTATGCATTATTTCTTTTAATAGGTGATTTAATTTTTAATTTAGTTACTGAATCACATTCTCTATTTCTAGATGTTCGTCCTCAATAGAATTATACGTGTAGAATAGGATATTAATTGGACCTAGGTGACCACTGGACACTAAGGTCCGATTAGTTAGGTTGATAGCTTCTGGCATTCGAATGGGCTGTTCTTTACTTACTTTCTCAGTGGTAATATTGCTGATATGATATTGAAGTCATGATACCTAATAGAGATCTTATTATCAAGTTATCCTGTTTGAACGATCATTGCCAATTCTACTAACACGTTATTAAATAAAAGTAAGTTGACAAGACAATACGACGACCATGTAAAAATCCAGAATGAACTGGATAATACTGAACTCTACATGGCCGTGTGATAATTTTGGTTGGATAAACCAGGGTACATAGATTACCATGCTTAAAATTTATATCTTAGATAATAATGTTAAGTCATCAATACACCAACAAAATGCGATTACTTGGTTGCTGGTTTAGCGTCCACAGTAATCTTCGAATCAGAATCTGGCTCGGAAAGTGCTGACTGAGGTGTCTAGCGACTTATTCTTAACTACCATGAGATGCAATGCTCCTTAAGTAAGACATACACTAATTGGAATCGACCTAACGACAGTAGTTTATACAATTTGTTTTCAGTCACATATTTTCTGCCAATCGTACTTCAAAACAGTTGAAAATATGACGAAGAGAGCATGGTCGTGCTTCAGACTACAATTAATGGAATCTCTTGTATGCTAAAATATCATTAGTGATATCGTTAGTGACTTTAAGGGATGTAGTCTTTTGCTAGGGACATTTTATATTATAAAAAATGCAGAAAGAGAATCCTGTTTCCTCAGGAATCAAACTAATGAACGCTTTTGGGACAACACCATCGGCAGCACCTAAATCCCACGGGATGTCAGGTACTCCTTAGCGATATTGATAACAGTCGCATTCGAGCCTTCACCATAGAGCGCAGACGTTTTATTAGAAAACTGGGTTGAAACGAACTCGTCGCAATTATCTGTAACTGTTTAGTGACTGAATACCAATAATTACTCGAGTTTATGGTATGAAGATAGATATCTGCTCCTAGGCAGGCAAGAACTCCTGCTGCGGCGTTTAAACCTTTAACCTTTGTTGACGAGGCATTATAGAGTCTCGCAACGTTCAGAAAATGATCTTGGTTACGGACTGCTATGTTTACGGTTTTATTATTCAGTCCGGCTGTTGTATAATTTGAACTAGGTAACGGCCTTACTCTAGCCGTGGTAAAAACTACCAAAATTACCGCTAAATAGTAATACTACCTTAATCATAATTGCCTCCTTAGCGGCAACTGCCTTCACTAGTTTTCTTAGCAGTCACGATAAGAATTGAAACTGCTAAAGTACCTAGAAATAGCATTAACGAAATAGAAACAAACTCCTATAATAATCAATACCGTAGTCACTTTAAGTGGCCCAATAATCTTAGCAAGATACCGGATGGTCTAACGCACTAAGGTTTTGCTAGTTTCTTTCTTCACCAAGGGCAGTATTTAAAAGGCTCCGAATAAATAATTAGACCTTCGTATCCTCACGACGGAATATACCAATTTTGTTTTTTTACTGTGTTTAATCGGTCGCCTTCAGGTCTACAATACTGGATATCATTGTAATCTACAGGTTTTTCAAAATCGTTACAGTTGCAATGAGCACTCTTAATGAGCTGTAAGCTGCGTAAAGGAAAAGTCTGTCTGCCAAACCAGCCAGTTGTAAGTGGTTAAGTCAACTTCCAATCCAGCAGAGCACAGAACATAATGGACGCCTAGAGCCTATGACTACTTTCTCCTCAAGTTAACATAGCCTGATATCAACAGAACATCGGCTAACAGGTTTGTTTTTGAATATAGTTTTGTGTTTGCATCCACGTTTCTGGTTTCCTCTTTTCGTTTCCCTCGTTGTAGCTGAACCTCGTTGTAGCTGAACCTCATCATATTCAAGCTCATTTGATTCTTCTTTATCTTATTCGGCGTGATTACCTGATGAGTCAAGCCGCGAAATAATTTTATTTATAGAATGCATTATCCATCGCGCCTCATATACAGCATACATAAGTGTTATCTTCAGGCTGGGATTTTCGATCTCTAAACCTAGTACGGCGATTTCTTGATCATGTTTATACACTGGCTTTACTCCCATCGCATAGTATTGATGTTTCCTGGGATAATATGCCCTAT
>DATBGR010000397.1:0-5499 GCA_036557905.1 Nitrososphaeraceae archaeon
CAGTTGAAACCATACTACCTAAAATTGGTCCCTTTATCGAACGCTTATCAATGTCTTCCTTTAACTATCGCCAATAACATTACCTCAGGATTATTAGAAAAACATGATAGACAAAAAATTAATCCTGTAAATATTATTGACAGTCCATATTATAGATCGGCGCAAATAGTGGTGCATTAACGGGTATTTGGGTGATGCCGATAAGGCATCTACACTTATCTTCACAGCTGCTGTTCTAGTCCTGCTTATTTACTATTCAATCATATAATAGAATGGTGATAGGTGACGGCCGGACTGTGTATCGAACACATAGACGAAAACAATTTCGGTGATAGGATAGGACAAATATCTAGTCCACCATTAATTCTCACCTTATCCTACACCGTACAACTAACTATAAAATGAAACCATTTACTCACGCCCTCTTCTTACAGTTCTACAATCTGCTTTGGGACACTTTTGGTGGAATTTGAATTGTAGAACAAAAGTCGTAACCAGGTACAAAGCATGGCACAGTACCCAGTATTATTATAACAAACCGACGAGTGAACTTCGTAATAGTTTGGAAAGATAAACTCAAATTCCATGCTCTACAACGCGTTACTGCAATAACGCTTCTCTTGATTGGTATAATTATTAGTAGCGGCACATTATTTGCTTTTCCATTTGTATTATTAAACCACATTCATGCTGCAATGGCACGGAAACAGCAGCAACTACAGGCTACTGGTAATTCTTTTCAGATTGGCAACATGACATTTTCTCATCATACCGCTTCTGTTAATGGTATTAAATTACAATATATTATTGGAGGGCATGGATCTCCTGTTGTTTTATTACGTGGATGGCCATGGCCATACGATTCATACTATGATTCTTTGGCTAGGTTGTCAAGAGCATACCGACTTATCCATTCTTCAGACTCTGAGTCGAAAATGGGTGCAAATGCGTCATGACTTTTAACATATGTCAATACGTAAGAATGCTGTACCAAAGGAATATGGTTTGGTTTAGTATGTGATCTTAATCTGTGGATTTGCGAGTCAGTCCGGACAAAGTTATATTCAATTAGTATATTGACTTGCTGACATCAGGACCACTTTATCTTTTAATGCAGTAAACACTATTAGTCCTGCTACACATTAACGTCACAATCCTACCCTAATCATCTGAAAATGGATATGTGATATCCTGCCAACATCCTAAACAGAAAGAGCCCAAGATATTAAATACTTCGGCCTCGTTTTTTTTACATCTTTCGCACTCGATGGTTGAATTTATTACAACCGACATTGTAATATTTAGAACTGAATTAGATTATAAGGGCGGCTGTACTTTCTTACCTAGTCATTTTTCACAGTGCCTGCTAAATAGACTATTATATCATGTATGATGTACGATAATAACATATAGTTTGTTCGACAGTTTGTAGATATCATGTCATTTGTTAGTCGAGGACAGACTGTAAAATGTAACGTCACTCTCTCTACCTATAATTCTGCAACCTATGGAAGTCATAAACTATCGTTAGTCCGAATATTGCCAGAATCGAAAGCGAAAGGAAAAAGAATTATCGGTTAACGAAATTAAAGATAATAATATGATTACTAACAACTTGAAAGTAAGGAAAAAGAAGTCGACCAGGCTACCTTAACATGCAAATAGTTGAAGACATCCTGACAGAACTAGAAACAATGCAGTTCATACTTAGTATGATAACTAATCAAGAACCACTAAGAAAGCGATTCTTGAGATTGAATTTCTTACCAGTTAAGTCATTGACATATGTTAATCGCCAATATAATATTAATCACGATGTTGTGCGTATTGGACAAATCCACAATACCATAAATTCAATCTCGATATTTTACCAAATTGAAGATTGAGATAGGTAAGACTAAAATCTATTTTACGAATTTGCCTAGAACTCAGATTCTTACTAACTATGTAGATTATCTTCAAGTACTATTTAGGTAAGTTTATTCAAATACGAAAGATAGTTGACAATATCTGCTTACATCATAAGCAAACACAAGATCAAACAAGCCAATATTTCAGAGCCGTTAGCAGTTAGAAAAGAGATGACGGAAAATCCAGATGAGTCATTATGGATCCATGCTGATGATCCTGGCAATATTTTTCAACTGCAAGACATTTTTGGGTTACATCCATTAGCAGTAGACGCGATAGTTCACAGACACCAACCTTCCAAGATAGAAGAGTATGATAGATATGTGTTTACTATTATAGATGGAGTACGATATGAAGAACAAGAAAGTGTCAAATTAAGAAAAGGAGAAGAGAGTGACAAAGAAAATGATGTGTACGCGAATAGTGATCTTGAAGAAGATGACCTGTTTATGTTTTTAGAGAGAAGATGGATAATTACCATAAATTTCTACAATCATCAATTCCAGTCAAATATTAAACAGAGGATCAGTAGAAGCTTGTTATCTCCTCATATGTCCACATTACCATTGTCAGAACAACACAAACAACAATCATCTTCTACAGAAAAAAATGATTCTATGGACTACTCTATAGGAATATGTGAAATGGTATATCGCTTTGCGATAGAAGAAATGATTTCAAGCTATTATCCAATAATCGACAAGATCAATACCCAACTAGAACAGATTGAAGACTATGTTATACTCGAAAAACCCACTAACTCACAACTTATAAATGTACTTTTGATTCGTAGAAAAATAAGTCGTCTAGAAGGCAGTCTTGCCATGATTACACAAGCATTCACAGACGTTATCAACGGAGTAGTACAATCAAAGCTTAGCAGTGATTCTATGAGACACATTCGCTCGATCAATGATAGGGTAGTATATTTGGAACATAGCGTTGAGAATATGCATCAGAGAGTTATTAACTTGCGCGAGGCCTATAACTCATCTTTAAACCAAGAACTAAATGAAACAATCAGAACTCTTACGCTCATCGCCACAATTATTCTTCCGCTTACTTTGATAACTGGTATCTATGGTATGAATTTCGATGTCATGCCAGAGCTTCATTCACCAATAGGTTATTACTATGCTTTGTCATTAATGGCGGCTATAGCAGGATGCATGATTCTATATTTTAAGAAGAAGAAATGGTTCTAAAGTGAAACGTTGTTTCCAGGAAGCGCAATGAAAACTAATGAGATAATGAATTAATGCAATGATCACCGCTAACACCAACACCAACATAACTACAGCATCTCGTCTGAATTCATTATCTCGTAATCTTTAGTCCTGCAAAAATTCAATTTTAAAAAGATCCACCAATTTATATATTTCTACCGTTACAATCAAACTACAAATGAATAATATTGACTATACTCAAAAAATAATCAGGCGTATAACTTCTGGAGCATGCCTAATCATTTTACTTATATCTGCTTGTAACGCTGCTATTAATGGTTCAATACTGCCAGTTCAAACCTCAAAAGCATTAGCTGCTGTTCAAGATAATAAGGATAATGTAGAGACGGTATCTCTTAAGTTTGTATCCCAAGCATTAAAGGAATCCAATGCTAATACTACTGGTAATAGTAGTAGTAATAGCAATAACAAAAGCTCCATTAGCAGTACAACCCAAGTCCCTGAAGCAGCAAAAGGGCCCACAATACCAGCAAAAGGATATTTGGTGCAACAGATCCGAGATCATTTGTACTGGGTTACAGATGGCTCATATAATACCATGTTTCTAGTAACAGATAAGGGCGTTGTGGCAGTTGATGCTCCTCCTACTATTGGTAAAAACTATCTCAAGGCCATAGCAGAAGTAACTAACAAACCTGTTACGTATGTAATTTACAGTCATGCTCATTTAGATCACATTGGAGCTGCCGGAATGTTCCCAAGGAATGCTACTTTTATAGCTCAACAAGAAACCGCAGCAGAGTTACAAAGAGCAAGAAGTGTAGCTATGAATGCTTCTACTGTGCCGCCAATTCCCACAGTAACCTTTGCCAAGAATTACACATTACAGATTGGAAATCAGACTCTAAAGCTAGACTACTATGGAGTTAACCATCTACCTGGAAATATATTCATTTATGCTCCAAATCAAAAGGTACTCATGCTAGTGGATATCATATTTCCAGGATGGATTCCATTTCCATATTTGGCAATAGCTAAAGATACTGCAGGGTTTATCAAAGCTCATGATATAGCGTTAAACAATTATGACTTTGATACGCTTGTTGGTGGCCATCTCACTAGACTTGGAACAAGAAATGATGTAATAGTACAAAAGGAATTTGTTTCTGATTTGGAAAAGGCAGCCGCTCAAGCAAACCAACAAGTTTCATTTGGTGACATTGCAAAGCAGGTAGGAGGGGGAGGAGGACAACCTAACCCATGGCTGATGTTCTCTAAATATATTGATGCAATCAACGAAAATTGTGTAAATAGTATGTTACCCAAATGGGAAAATAGACTTGGAGGAGCACAGCAGTTCATGTCAACACATTGCTTTACTATGACTGAATCAGGAAGAGTTGATCCGACGATGCATGAATTGCTTCAAAATAGTACATTAGTAAACAAATGACTGTTCGCCATAAGTACTCCTTTTATTTCTTTTACTGTGTATAAAAATTAATCAAACTCGACATCTAATAAAATATATCTTACAACAGTCTGGCTACAATGTAGAGTTCAGCTTTGACTATAGGAACAATATTGTCAAAGCAAACCTTCGTTAGCCGAAATGATCTTGCAAATCCCTATATCAGTTCTACTAAAGATATCGAATTTTATATTGGAGTCGTTCTTCTCCTCAAATATACCAGAAAGAGAATCACCACTATAATTGATTTAAAAGATGGACTGACAAAATTCAGCTTAGATAAATAGTCAAGAAACGATAATATATTAGTAGTAGAAAATGAAAATAATATGCAATCCCCGGAGTAGGTGAGTCAATGACTGAAGATGAGATGAAAAATTTTATGGCCAATAATGATAAGAACCTATTGGTTCGTGTAGGCATAATAGACTATAAGGGAAAACCAATATTTTTTAATAATTCAATTATTGCTATTGTCTTGTTATCTTTGTTATTATTGTTAACCTTGAGCCCTTTTTATACATTTTATAAAGAAGCTGTAGCTTTTTCACCTCCTTTTGGTCTTCAAGAAATAACTAATGAAAATCGCCATTGGATTCAGACTTATGGTAACAGTGATCCACATCTCAGGTCTAATTATACAGATATGTTAGCAGTTAATTATATAAGCGATGGAAAAATTCTAAATGCAACAATATGGTTAGCTTCTGGTTTTGAGAATTCTACAGCTAATCCCTTTTACCAGCCATTCAGAAAGATTAGTTATGGAATGCTCATTGATGCTGATTCCAATACGAAGACAGGATACAACGGAGCTGATTATGATGTTTATCTACAAGGTGGCTCAGGAAAATTAAATGCATACCTTTATCAGCTATCGTCAACAGGTGTTTATGAAGAATTAAATTCAGTAAATTTAACACAATCTTA
>DATBGR010000398.1:0-3886 GCA_036557905.1 Nitrososphaeraceae archaeon
AGTGTGTGAGGTAAAATCAATAATACCGTAAAATAATATATGCCCTTTGATATAACTGGAGAATAAGCTATTGTAAGGTCTTTACCGTCTGAGTCGATATCAGCGCTTCCAGTTCTAGGATCTAATATGGCGTGTCTAATAACATCGCTTATGGTTTGTCCCTTCTTTTTGTCCACGACTGACCCTCTTGGTAATGAATTGAACTTTTTATCAAATACAGTTGTATCAAATAGTTTCGGCATTCCTGTAAGAATCATATTGCCACTTGAATCAATGAGCGATAAGTTTGCTGAAGAGAGCGGTGATAGTTGGTACTCCGAAAATTGAGTTAGAGTATTCGATCTGATTCCAGCCATAACGGCCCCCTTAAATTCTTCATTCGTTTTATTTTTATTTATGGTATTATTATGAGTATCAATTATAGGATAGATTATTAATATTCCGGACTGCCCATCCATCAATTTAAGTCTGTTACTATAAATGGGTACTTTGATAGCCCTGGATTTTTCAAAGTAGAGCTGAGCCGCAGTCGAAAAGTCCTTAAAATCCACGTTTCCAGTATTATTTGCTTTTGAACTTGACCAGATAATTGTTCCGTTTCCGTCTACCCAACTATAAAAGTCTACAACATTTGCAGTCGTTTTTTGAGCAGCATTCAGCATTATCTTACCTACCTGTGTATGTTGGTCAATCAATTCCTGCGATGAGGAAAGTAATTCAAGGTTTACATTTACAAGATCCAGCTTATTTCGAAGTAGATCACTGAGATCAGAGACCTTTATCTGAGTAGTATTCTTGATTTGACCCACAGCAATATTCTGGACCTGAGATGAATTTTTGATATAGTACTGATAGGTGACGAAAGTAAATATTATGGCAGCTACAACTATAGCAGAAATCATGATTGTAATCCTTCTTTCTAGTGGTCTGTGAGACAATTATAAAGTAGATACTTTTAGCATCTTAAATATATTGTAGAAACTAGTTCGTGATATCCATCTTGAAATAGTAAAGATACAACTCTTTTATACAATCCTAACCAAATACTAGTATGGTGAAGTGTTCATTGTGTGGAAGACTAGTAAGCGATCCCACAGAGTATATCACTTATAAGCGATTTACATTTGATCGGTCAACCTGCCTTTGGATTTTCAAAAAATTCAGTTCTATTTATGGGGCTGCATTTATTGACTTTATAGAATCATAAATATTCTAAAATTTATGCGGGTCAAATTAATCAGTTCTTGAAACACGCATAGCGAGTTGTCTATCAATAACCTTACGCTGGATATAAGATTTGGTTACCAATATTAAGTAATTCAGAGTATTCATGTTTAATCCTGACAAAAGATAAATCCAAAAGTTGAGTTTTAAGGCTAAATTGTGCCAACAATAATGGCCGGCAATTCCTAATTTTAAATTTATACCTATACCCCTACCATATCAATAATCTAATCCCCGATTTTTATTAAAGAATGTGATTTTTAAATACAATGTATGTGTAATAAGGATGATATTACTTGAGTAATCCTGGTAAGAAATCATCAAACAACGATAATGGAACAAGCCTACGGGTAGCAGAAGCAGAGCAATCTGATGTAGGAAGAAAAATTGCAAGAGTCGATCCAGAAGTTGCTCGGCAGCTTGAATTATCTACAGGTGATGCACTCGAAATTTCATCTCTGGCAAAGAAAACGACTGTTCTGTGCTGGCCTGCAAGGGAAAAAGACAGGGGCAAAGGCCTTGTAAGAATAGATGGATATCTAAGAAACAGACTTGATGTAGGAATCAATGATTCTGTAGAAATAAAGAAGGTGCAATCAAAAAATGCTCAGAAAGTTACGTTGGCCCCAACAGAACCTCTTCGGATAGTAGGTGCAGAAGGCTATCTGAAGGAGTATCTTTTAGGAAGTCTACTCAATACAGGAGACATAATTCCTTTGAGCATAATGGGCCAAAATGTCGACCTTGTAGTCATATCTACCAAACCGTCAGGTCCAGTTTTGATTGAAGATTCAACTGAGGTAACCGTATCTGAAGAAAGTGAAAAAGCAGTACAAGTTGCAAAGGAAGGTGGAGTACCATCAATCTCTTATGAAGATGTAGGAGGAATAAAAAATGAGGTTTCCCGCTTAAGAGAAATGATAGAGCTACCACTGAGACATCCAGAGCTTTTCAAGAGGTTAGGTTTTGAAGCGCCTAAAGGCGTATTATTACATGGGCCACCTGGAACTGGTAAAACTCTATTAGCAAAGGCTGTGGCACATGAGACTAACGCAAATTTCTATACCATTGGTGGTCCTGAAATAATGAGCAAATTCTATGGTGAATCAGAAGAGAGATTAAGGGAAGTTTTTAAGAAGGCTGAGGAAAACGCACCCGCAATTATTTTTATAGACGAAATTGATTCGATTGCTCCCAAAAGGGAAGAGGTATCAGGTGAAGTAGAAAGGAGAGTTGTAGCCCAGCTTCTATCATTGATGGACGGTATGTCCTCAAGGGGTAAGGTAGTCGTAATAGGTGCTACCAACAGAATAAACGCGATAGACCCTGCGCTCAGAAGACCTGGTAGATTTGACAGGGAAATTGAGATTGGAGTCCCCGACAGAGAAGGCAGATTGGAAATACTTCAAATTCATACTAGAGGGATGCCTTTGGAAAAAAATATAGATTTGGGAATCATAGCAAACATGTCACATGGATTTGTTGGAGCCGATCTGCAAGCCGTAGCAAAAGAGGCTGGAATACGGGCCCTCAGAAGGGTACTGCCTGAAATCGATCTTTCAACAGAGAACATTCCGTCTGAGATACTAAAGAAAATAATCGTGACTATGGATGACTTTCTAGATGTCATAAAGGAAATAGAACCCTCTGCTCTACGTGAAGTTTTCGTGGAGGTTCCTGATGTCAGTTGGGATGATATAGGAGGCCTTGCAGATGTCAAGCAAGAACTCCAAGAAGCAGTGGAATGGCCGCTAAAATATCATGGACTATTTGTACATTCTGACGCCACGCCTCCAAAAGGCATACTCCTCTACGGACCGCCGGGAACAGGAAAAACTTTGATGGCAAAGGCAGCCGCCCATGAGAGCGAAGCAAATTTTATTAGCATCAAGGGTCCAGAATTGCTCTCAAAATGGGTGGGCGAATCAGAAAAGGGTGTACGCGAGGTTTTCAGAAAGGCAAGACAAGCATCTCCATGCATTATATTTTTCGACGAGATTGATGCCATAGCCCCAACCAGAGGGTTGGGCAGTGATTCACATGTAACTGAAAGGGTAATCAGTCAATTGCTTACAGAGCTTGACGGCCTGGAGGTGTTATCTAACGTAATCATTATAGGAGCTACCAACAGACCAGACATAATTGATGCTGCACTACTGCGGCCTGGAAGATTTGATAGATTACTCTATGTGCCGCCACCAGATAAAGAATCAAGGATTCAAATTTTTAAGATACATACTTCAAAAAAGCCTCTGGCAGATGATGTCAATATTGACATCCTTGCTAGTCAAACTGAAGGATATACAGGAGCTGATATAGCGGCCCTTGCATCGGCTGCAGTTATGCTTGCTCTTAGGGAACACATTGACAAATACAAAGACCCAAAAAAGGCAGACTTGGAAAAAGGCGAGCTAAAGATACACATGAAAAATTTTGAAGAAGCGATGAGGAAAATTCGTCCGCTTTCAAAACACGAAATAGAAACATACAAAAATATTGCAGAACAGTTTGGCAGGCCTGGAACGACTAAAGAAATAGTTGACAGAGAAGCAGCGATAAAGTGAACAGAATAGAACTAATGATTATCCGGGTCTTTCAAGATCCACTTATTCCAGGCCTTCCTGCTATTACGCGTAATAATGTGAAACCCTGTTAATTTTTG
>DATBGR010000399.1:0-17554 GCA_036557905.1 Nitrososphaeraceae archaeon
TTAAAGTGTTCTAAAGCTAAAAAAGGATCTGTAAAAGAAAACACACGAAAACCTCGTCTTTCCAAGCCTTGTTTTAAAATTGTCACAAGATCAAATTCATCATCAAGAATTAATATTGTAACAACCTTTTCAAATGGAGAATTTTTCGCATATCTTTTCATCTATTTTTTAGATAAAAGAAAGTTGTATAAAGGACTTTACTAAATTTATTCCAACTTGCAATACAATATCGGCTGCTGTGTAATATAATGAGACTGATTGTAAACGCATATACTAATATTAGTTAAATTTAATTATAAAAAGAGAACAAGTCTGCGATGCTCTTTTTGTATTTTCAACACTTGCTTGGCTCAATGGAAATGGTTTATTGGCAATTAGTGAGGAGGTAGCATTTTTATTCTTACAGTTTGGGAGGTAGATTTTTGAACGCTATTAACTGCCCCTCCTCTTGCAGCCTTTAATACATCTTCTAGACTTGTAGCCAATACAAATTGTTGAAGAATAAACCACATCACAATAAGCGACGTAATAACAGCAACCGTAACGGCAGCAGATTGGAGTAGTTGGGCCTTTATCACCAAGATATCAGCATATCTTTCAAGCATTAACTGGTGTAACAAATAGTTCCAAATTACTTTAACCACTCGAACCGTATGTATCTTTGTATGTACGTATGAACCTTTGACCTTCAGTTTATTTCCTTCCATGCTTTGAAGAATTTCTCGTACTCAGGAGATACAGCTTTAACAAGTCCCAAATTCAGCATAAACTTAAGATCATCTCTTATCGCTCTATGCTCAATTATTTTTCCATCTTCACCTATTGTATGAATATGTACTGCTTCATAGGAGATTTTATTTCCTGTAGGAGGAATAAAGAAAAGATTTCCCCTATGTGTACCCGTTACAATTCCAATAAACACTACCTTATCACCTTGAGAAATAATATCTTGTTCTTCATAATGAAGATCTGGAAAAGCACTACGCAAATTCTTGATAGTATCAATGAATTCTTCAGGTCCACTAAGTTGTGACCTGTACGAATCTTTGGCTTTTTGTGATTCTCTATTAAGATATTTTGAACTTACAAACTCGTGAACGTTACTTGTATCTCCTGTATTAAAGGCTTCTATAGCTCTTCTAACAATTTTTATATTTTCCTGTGATGACATAGTTAGATTAGTACAATCTAACATGTAACTTTTACTTGTGCCCATTGAATATTATGTTGGAAATAGGCTAATATCCTGTCTTATCCTAACTTCATTTGTTAGTCTGTTTCAGCAGCTAAACCTAGTTATAATTATCTAACCAATAGTTAGTTCAATAATTAAGTCTTAACTCTAACAAGTGAAAAACATAAAGTAGTCCTCATAAGGTCGGGGCCTTCATACTCAGTATATAAATAGTTTTTTGGCAGAATCAAAGTGGTAATGGATGATAGTGTCGAGGAAGAATTTGGTCTTGGAGACGCAGTGCTAATTCCACATGGACATACCGCTTGGGTTGTCGGAAATGAACCTGTGGTTGGTATCGATTTTACAGGCCTGAAAGATTACGCAAAGAGTTGAAGTAGTTAACAAACCTCTTCATTTTTAACTTTCAACGGTTTATTATGGATTAGTATTTTCAAACTAGATTTCTGCTGTCAATCCATTTGGCTTATTAGACAGATAATCCTAAAGCTCAAAATGACTGACCTCCATAATTAAAAAGATTCTATATATCTGATGCTTTTGTAACTATACTGTTCATTGTATTGACAAATGACGACGAAAATAGAGATACCATACTTAATGGGGAAAAAACAGAGGTATTGTATGGTATAGAAAATGCTATGGGCAGACTGACACAAGTTATGTCTAGGGTAAGTGACAGAGCTGATGTTTGTGGAGATTCGCTATCGCCATCCTTTTCTATGGGTGTTGAATCAATAAAGAGGGGCTATATTGACTTTAAGCGAAGGGGAGTCAAGATTAGATTTATTACTGAGATTACAAAGGATAACATTCATCATTGTAAAGAGCTAATGAAATTTGTTAAAGAGTTACGTCATATGGATGGCGTGAAGGGCAATATGGCCCTAAGTGAAACAGAGTATGTGGCCACTGCAGTCTTACAAGAATCCAAACCAGTCACACAGACTATTTACAGCAACGCCAAGGCCATTTTAGAACAGCATAGCTACTTTTTTGAAAATCTTTGGAATAAAGCAATACCAGCTGAGCAGAGAATAAGAGAAATTCAAGAAGGAATATCCCATATTAGAACAACAGTATTAAAACACGAAGATGAAATTGTAAGAGAAATAAAGAATCTAAACGATAGAGCTAACCGGTTATCAATTTGTTCAGGGTTAGGTGGAATGCAAATGAGCTACCACTTTTTCTATGATACATATAGAAATTTTGTTGAAAGATATCAAAAAGAGGAGAAGGAAAAAAAGAAATCTACCGGATTAAGATGGATTATCGAGATAAACCGAGATAGTGTAAAGTTGGTCAAAGTATTTCTTGAATTGGGATTTGAAATAAGACATGTAAAAAATATGCTGCCTATAAATTTTGGTGTATCTGATAAAGAAGTAGCCCTTACGATAGAGAAGATAAAAGGAGGTCAATTGAGCACGAGCTTCTTAATTAGTAATGAACCTTCGTATACAGAGCACTTCAATTCAATATTTGATGAGATCTGGAATAATGGTATTGATGCTACGCAGAGAATAAAAGAAATTGAAGCAGGAGCTGACCTCGCAGATATTGAAGTTATTTCAAATTCCTTAAAGGCAGAGAATCGATATCTGGATATTGTAAAAACATCTTCAGAAGAAATACTGTGGATATTTCCGACCACAAATTCTCTTCTAAGACAAGATAGAATGGGTGCTGTACCATTAGCTATGCAAGCTGCGCTAGAAAGAAATGTTAAAGTCAGAATACTGGTGCCTACAAATACATTGGTGGAACAAAAAGTACAGCAATTAAAAGAATATTGTCATTCCTGTCATCAAATCGACGTAAGATATATAGCCCAGATGTCGGAGACCAAAGCCACAATTCTGGTAGTTGATAGAAAAGATTCTATGGTTATGGAATTAAAAGATGATACTAAAGCAACTTTTATCGAAGCAATAGGATTATCAACTTATTCCAATAGTAAGGCAGGTGTTTTATCTTATGTAGCAATATTTGAAAACTTGTGGAAACAATCGGAATTGTATGATCAATTAATGATAGCACATGAGCAAGTAAAGATACACGATAAAATGCAAAAAGAATTTATTAATATAGCAGCCCATGAGTTACGTACGCCAATACAGCCTATTATTGGGCTATCTGAAATTGTTCTCTGTAATACAAAAGATGTAGAGCAAGCAAAATTATTGAAAGTTATTAATAGAAATGCAAATAGGCTGCACAGACTTACAGAGAATATACTAGATATAACAAAAATTGAGAGTCAGTCATTAAATCTCAAAAAAGAACAATTCGATCTAAAGAGTGTAATATCAGAGACCATAGACGATACAATGACAAAAAAAGTCGTCGTCACTTCTCCCTATTCATCTTCATCTACTACTACTGCTACTAAAACTAATAACAATAATCACAGAATAAAATTAGTATGTCCTAACCAACTCCAGAAGGTTTTTGTTTATGCAGACAAATACAGGATAGGCCAAGTAATTTCTAATCTTTTAGATAATGCTATTAAATTCACAAAAGATGAAAATAGTATTACAGTTATGATAGAGAAAATAGGTGAAAAACATAGCAATCCACAGATTCTCGTAAGTGTTAAAGACAAAGGCACGGCAATAGATCCTGAAATAATGCCAAGATTGTTTACAAAATTCTCTACTACCTCACAAGTAGGAGGTACTGGCTTGGGATTGTTCATTAGCAAGGGTATTATAGAAGCACATGGTGGCAATATCTGGGCTGAAAACAATATGGATGGAAAAGGAGCGACTTTTACATTTAGTTTGCCTATAACTAATAGTTTGTCATAATAAAAGTCTGGTTCGATATCAGAATAATTGAAATCGTAAATATTGTTTGCCATAGGATAAGTTACTGATATTGATGATAGTTTGTTGACAGATTTATCGCCTGTCACGGCATATTGCTAGTAATGGTTGTGAGCTTATAAATATTTTGGTCTTATTAGTACTAGGTGTCTGCACAAATCAAGGACTGATCACTATGTATATACTTAATTGCAGCCCTAATCATGTAGAATATACGTAGATAATAACTGCTCAAATCCATACGATCACTGGAGGAAATAGTGCAATAAGCAGGCAAGCAAAAATAATGCCAATAAGTTAGCGTATTTCAATGTAAGTTATTTGTTGGCCATATAAAAGGCCGACAATGACTTAATTTATGCAAGTCAAATTGCAAACTGCATATCCTAGTAAATGCAAGTACAACGTATATTGATTTTTCCAATAAATAGTGTTATACTTGCCAAGCTTGAATGCATAGCATAGATTCCAAGCTAAATTATAAAACTTTTCCCAAACCGGACTTGGAACCTATTCCATAACTATCCTCTTATAAATAGGAATTCAACGCCCTGAACGACTCTGTAAAGTTAAGGAAAAATCTATAGCTTTATGACTCAGATATAGGTTATGCTGTGTCAAATAAGAAAAAGAACAGAACCAGAGGATGTAGCCTATTGTCTGTATCTTTATTTCCTAGGTCTTTCACTGAGAAATACTTCCAAAGCCGTGTCTAGATTTGTTAAACTAAGTCATACTGCCATCATCAGAGACGGGATTCAAAAATACAGACCAGAGATGTTAAGTTCCAGAAAGATACGTATTACAGAATTTCTAATTGATGAAACTATCATTAAGGTTGGTTCTAAATATATCTGGTTATGGATAGCCATTAAAAATGATAACCTAGAAATCCTTCAAATAAGCATATCAAAGGAAAGTAACATGTTTGTTTGTTGCAGAACATTTTATATTAAATCTTATGAAAAATACGGTAACATTCTGTTTCAACTGATGGTGGTACATGGTATCCACAGGCTTGCAGATTCTTGAGACTACACCACATACCTCCTCCATATGAAAAGCATCATAGAAAGGACAGTACAATACATCAAAGATAGGACTGAAGGTTTCGATGACTAGTTTCCTTGCAGAAAAATTGAATACAAATTGCAACACATACAAAAATGGTTGAATCTATTGTCAGTCATTACAACAATAATCTGCTTTCTTAACTTTACAGAGTCGTTCAATGTGTAGCCGCACAGTAGACTCAAATTGCCAATGACATTTGTTCGAAGGATTTCCTACGAAATATTAGTTCAGAAACTATCGATTGACAGACACTAATTCAACATATTCTATCTATTGTTCCAGGATGACAAATGTTTTCATAATGGACAATAAATCATTTGTAGCTATTTCATCCATGCCAGCAGATTCTATAACAGTTCCGACAATGCTATACATTCTTTCCTTAAATCGGATTATTCTCATAAATTTCCAAATGTTGTGATCCATAGCTTCAGTATCTTTAGGATGCGAAGCCGAGATGGTTGAATTTCCAGATGCGTCGTTGGCTGGCTCAGTATTTTGGAATACAATCCTACCTGCCATAATGGCGTTATCAGTTTCCACTTTATAGACAGATCTTTCATCATAGAATTTAGCATCAAGCGCCCCAAAGATCTTTAGCCAATCGTTTTTCGCGGCATTCACGTATTGTTGCATCTCGATTTCACCATGTAAATCTACAGTAATCATAAGATTATGGAATAATCCGATCATAAGCTTAGGGATCATTGTTGCTTCTGGATTCAGTCTAAACCTGAGCTGAATGGGGATATTTATATAAGTTAATGATGGAATGATCGGTCCGATTTCACGCATAGCCCACCTTTGGTTGGGCCAGCTTATTTTGAAATGATCCATAGGATTAATGTATGTGCACCAATTGGTCTCAGGCGGTTTCTTTTCGATCGAATTCAGAATATCCTTAAATATTTCTCGAAGTCCCGCGTAACTCTGGGCACCTGCAGACAATCCCTGAATACCCTGTGATACGATAGAAGCCAAATCCATTTGAACCTAGCATTATAACTGGTGTATATAGATGTTTCAAAGGAATGCAGTTAAATTGATATCAATGATTAGAGGATGTAGATAATAGTAATGTAAAGTTATTTTTCATCAAAAATTCCTATTGAAGTTATCCTAAAGTCGCATTATGTAGATGGAGAAATGTGTACTTTAGGTTTATTCGTGTGCATCAGAACTCGATAAATGACGTCAGGAAATCCTTCTCATTAGTCTTCAAATATTCAATTTTAGTTGTGTATAGTTGTATATAATGAGCGTGAATAAATTGTCTGATCTTTAAATTAGTGTATTCATTAGTTCAAATATATTGTAGCTGTTCAGTCTTCCTCAAAAATACGGATTTACTACTATAAACTACGCTGAAATGAGCGTGACTAACATTCTAGTTTCCAAATTAGTCTATTTTGCAGTATTTCACTAGCGATGAGAAATAATAAGAAGGAGTTGTTCCGGACTTCTGATACAGAAGATAGAAAAATATAGATTTCTATCTATGATTATTCTAGACGAGGATACGATAAAAGTCGAGAGAGCTCGGTAGATTATCTTATACCCTTGACTTTATATCTAGTATTTTGAGTCCATCACTGCCGTTATTTCCACGTTTCAATTCACGGTACACATTTGCACATACTTTAGAATATCCGAGCCTCCAAGATAACATATAGGCATTCACAGTCGGACTGGGTTTACAAGCTTATAGTTTAATAGTGACATCCTAAATGCATCAAATATATCATTATATGATGTAGCATCTTTGTCTAAGCTTCCAGTGCTGGTATTTACTACAGCAGTTCTAATTGACGTAATCAACTTTTGAAATGTAGAATGTATTTTTATTTTTTTGGCAGACAATAGTTCATTGGTATGAGCTAGCATGTCTTTATGCATACCTCCAAAATTTACTGGAAACACTTGGACATTATTGTAGTCTCGCCTAGGGTCATTTATGTGATTTATAATATTCTTCTGGGCTGTATATGTTCTATAGTCATAGTCTCCTAATTGATATTTTAGCGCGCTAATAAAGCCTGCATTTGAACCATCAATAAATATTTTTGTGATATGGTGTTTATTTTTTAACTTACGGACTAGATCTATCATATCGTTATGTAATGGTCGGTCGAAACTTTCAGCATATATTACTTCTACTGCTCCATCTTTACCCTGTGTAATGACAATTCCAAACTCTGAGCTACCAAATCCTTCATCTATTCCCATACTTCTGCCTAAAGCTGTTGAGATACTCCACGCGTCAGTAGGATTATAGACATCGGTAACAGCATTATCGATATCTAGTTGATGGAATGCGTTTCCTATTAAACCCAGGTATTTGAGGTCATATTCCCTATCAAATGAAGGTGACTGTCTTGCTTTTTGAATTTCTTCCTTAGTATATATTTTGCCTAGACCATAAGTATAGTCCAATTTTAATCTCTTGTATAGGCAAGTTTCTTCTGGTTCTTTTTCTATCTTCTCAAATAGACCATCTGGTGCATTGGGTGTACTAACCATGACTATGAATGGATTTGATTTTGCAATATATCGTTCGGATACATGTCTTACGTCCTCCTGTTCTGACTTTCGGAAAAAGTCTGATTCATCAATAAATATGAACTTGGGATTATCTAATGCCCTATACGAGTCTAAATGATTTGATGGGAAGGCTTCTATTGTACATTTATTCAACTCAAGAACGGTTTCTTTGTTATTGAATGTAATACGATGTCTTGCTTCAAATAAACCTTTTAATCTCTTTATGAGTTTGATTGCAATATCTATGTTAGGACCTGTCACTATACAGATTTGAGAACCCTGATATTCGTTATTTCTTAGACACAGCCATGCGATGTACCTTAGAAAGAATTCTGTAATACCTAATCCAGTAGCTTTCTTTATCCATATGTGCTTATGGGACTGCAATCTATAGAAGATTATCTTCTGGTAGTTAAAAAGAGGCTTTTCTACTCCATTCTTAGTTGGAAGCCCAAGTATATGATTAAAGCAACAATCTCCATTTGTTCTAATGTCCTCCAATCTATGCTGTTCAGGATTCCAAATCCAAAACTCTTTTCCTTTTAAGGCATTAAAAAGTCTGGTTTGTTGTTCTTGCTGAACTGATGCTCCTTGTATTAACTTCTGAAGATCCTTGAATGTCATTCCTGTTATTCCTATCGTTATGATTGTCCTCTCCTCTTTTTATCAGACTAATATCCTGACTTACTTGTAGCATATCTTTGGAACTTTCTACAAATTTGATTGCATCACTTAGCAAAGAGGCATTTGTAAGCAAATCCATTTTGTATTTATAACAGTCGTTTACTAGTGATAATGCTTGAAGTTTTAGTCTATTATCTTGAGGAAGTTTATTTGCCATATCCCATGCAATCTTTAATACTTGATTAATTCCAGTTATGCATCGCTGATATTCCTCTGGTAGTTTTTCATTGATGTGTAATTTGATTTCTTCTTTTGCTTTTGATCTTAGATATTGTACATCTCTGCTTATTGTAGGCTGACTGATTTGAAGTACCTCTGCTATGTCATACTGATTTTGACCTTGAACTAAGAGCTCGAGTACTTTGTTACGACGCCAATCTACTTGCTTCTTAAATGAAGTCGAAGTTGTTTCCTTTATTGTTATTCACTCCTTGTCCTCAAAAGAAAGATTTACTGTTACCCATATTCATCAATTAGTTACTATATATAGGTAAGTACACAGAAATAAATATTATGTTTGATTCATCATTATTCATCATTAATTCGTCTTTCGAACCTGTAAGTAATCTTTGATTCACACATAGTACCACACGTAGAATTAGATTGTCCTTGCAATTAGATGTTATTAAAAGGACTGGGACGATTGGAAAATTAAGTGTAGCGCAGATCAGCTAGGTTTCTTCCATAAATTAATAGGAATTTGTTTTGACCGGGTTCAAGAAATAGCCTTATGTTTTTCTCTCAATTTCAGATTAGTTTACCTTAGCTATATTACTTCGAACTCCTTATCCCTATATGCAATAATGTTATCCTCATTCTCATGATCATCGTATACTATTAGAAATGCTTTGCATTGCATTTTTCGGAGAGCCGAAGGAATAATAATATTTAGAGAACTCGGGATTTGTTTTTCTTCAGTTTCTTTAGATCTAATTATTTCAGAACGAGAACAATACTCACTACCATCAGGATCCGCTATTAGTAATTTGAGAATAATCTTTGCTAATGAGGTCTCAATAATAGGATTCAACTGCATCGTGTCTCCAGCTTTTATTGTATCAGGTACTACAAAGTTTTCAACTATAACATTGCCTTTTAAGGCCTTAGATACAAACCAGTCCTGGTTCAATACAAGATTAGCATCAAAATATTCCTTCAATAGAGAGGATTCGTGAGCTTCAAAAGAGACACCAAATACTCGTTTTCCGGTATTTTTTACAGCATCTACCAATGGCATATGATCACCATCTCCAGATAACAATATAGCGATGTCGAAGTGGTTTTCATATGCTTTTGACAACATATCAACAGCAATGAGAGTGTCGACACCTATTTGTTTTAATTCACGCTTCTTACCAATCTTAAGACTTCCCAATCTATCTTCGAATCCAGGTAATTTCCTGATCCTGTGAATGTATATATTCTTCATTTTTTCTTTTTTATTCTCAACATCGGGAAAGGCATCGTAATAATAGATTCTAATCACATCAAAAAGAAAACTTGGCAGTGAAAGCTCTGCTTTTATAAATTGGATGAACTTTATATAATCTATGACATCATCACAAAAGTATTCCCTTAGATTTGTTCGTATGTGCCCTCCGTCAATAAAAATCATAACTCTCAAAATGCCAAGAACAGGTGAATTAGGTTGATTACTCAATATTTGATCTTGATTATAAATAGTTACAAAGTATTTAGTTTATCGTCATCGTATTGAATTCAAAGCAAAATGATTTTATATTAAAAATAAAATTTGAATTGTGTGTTACACCAAGAAATTAGATATAGAATTTTATTTACATTATATTTAAAACATTATAGTGATCAATTAGGTCATCCACAAGTTACAGAAAGGGTAATCGAAGAAGCTGGTTTACAGTATGTTGAAAAGACTATGGTATTCGGAGACATAGTTTACTTGAAGGAGGGCAACCTAATTAAAGGAATGGATATTCTGGGTCAGGCATATCCTTATACATTAAGTATCACAAGCAAGGGTATCGATAAGGTGGAAACTATGATAGACAAATTTGTGCAGTTCCTAAAAACCAGTGAACCTGAGAAATATAGTCAATTAGAGGCTATGGGATTCTCTTCTGGACTAACTACTCCAATTCTATTACAAATTAAGGAATTTATTGAAAAATGTAAACAGGGCTTTAAAGAATTTGTGAGTACGCTGCAAACATAATATTGCATGATATTCAGATCCAAACTCGGTATAGGTTAGCAATATTATTTTGAGTTTAAGAAATCGGAATCATCATTTGATCAGTACCTGGTTAATTGTATTCTCTCTTTTCCAGTACTTTTGATTGATTGGCATTAGTCTGCTTACGTCTACTTGGGGAAGATAAATAGCGATAAACAGAGTGAGAAAAATCGGTCCAGTCTAGGTTCTATTGCTGCTGAGCTGATGAACAGTAACCTAGACTTGCTTAAGAAGCATCTGACGCAGATGAAAAATCAAGAAACTAGAATATGGAAATCAAATCCATAAAACTAAAATATTATCTGGACTTCTGCTTACCACTCTTATTTTCTGCTCTTCATTTAAAATCCAGTATGTGATTTCCCACAAACTCCTAAGGTATTTGTTTATATCCAGTTTATTGACATCTTCGCCAAGATAGTCTCTTAATTCTCTGCTCTGATCATGAGCACATTTGACAGCTTCATAATAATTTACTTTACCACTATCATTTAATGATTTTTTGATACGCTTTTGAATTGACTCTTGTATTTGTCTGATGGATTGGTATATCGCATTTATGGCATCTTCAAACATTTGATTGGTCTTTAAGACGAGTTTTATATCATCACTTCTCATGCAATCGAAACACATTTTTATCATACGTTTCGATAAACCGTAATTGTAGTAGTGTGGCTGATTGAGTAGATGACAATCATGTTCTCCACAATAATCGCATAAAAGATAGTCTTCATCTGTACATCCATGATTAATGCATAACCCTGTTCTTATACGCATATTTATCATTTCTTCAATCCTTTGCAATTATGCTCTAGCATAAACCATTTGTCGCCTCTCAAAGTACAGCCTTCGCATATCCATATGTCTGAATGTGGAGAAATGCGACTAATATATCCCGCATTTCTTGGACTATTTTGTTGTAGTATATTTGATTCTTCTATACGATTGCTACTACGATGTGCGGTATGTGATGCATGTGATATAGATTCATTCTTCAAAACATCGTTATAAGTATCGTTACTATTATTTTCTTTGCTTAAACTAGTATTATTTGCTTCATCACATACATCACATATATCACATGCAGCACAGCTATTGTCAGCTAGCTCATGTTCCTTATCCCACTTCAGGACGATGGGCTTCTCACTTACTATAATTACTCGACTGTGATTTCGTAATCTATCAAGAATTGGCCTTAGCTTGCAATTTTCACGTAGCTTGTACTTTTCTCCTATATAGTAATTGACTCTCGTATTCTTATCGCATGCCGTTTTTATCATCTCTTCAAACTGCATTGCATAATACGAAGCCTGTAAAATATTGATACAGGTATTGTAAGCTTCATCACTTGGATTTGTTACGATATTAACCACTTGTTGAAGCTGCTGTAGTATCACATTGTAAATTTGCTGAGCTTCATAAGCATCCTCTGCACCTATTATTGTCTTTAGCTTCAATCTAGCAATCATTTTGGCTATAATTACAAGTGATTCCAGTAGCCTAGGCGAACCATAATTTAATGCAATACCAACATAATACTCCTTTAGCATATGCTCTGCTTCTTTGGATAGTACAGGATTGAATCGTTTAGAATATTCTATATATTTTTGAAGATATGGTGTGTAGTTGGGTACCATTTTTCTACTATATAGATCAAGCTTCTTGCTTGCGTAATCTCTAATTGTCGATTCATTTCTAATATTTCTGGTTACAAATATTAAATCGAATCTATCTATCAATGGTTTCATGGCTGGAATCTCATCTAAGTTAATCATATCTGCATCACTCCATTCTCCATTTACAGGATTAGCAGATGCAATTATTGCAGTGGGGGAAATGATTCTAGCATTAATACCATGTTTATTTATTGTAAAGGATTGCTCTTGCATGATGCTAAGTAAATGCTTTTGATCTTGATAGAACATCCTACCTAATTCGTTTAGAGCACACATTGCACCTTTGGCAGCTGGAATTGGTCCGGTTCTTAAAATATGCGACTCATCCTCCTTCTCAACAATTGCAGTAAGACTCTTGCCTGAAGAGTTTTCTGCACTTTCATACCTGCTGTTTAGAACTAACTCGGTAGACCTTCTTAGCATAGCTGATTTGGCAAGTCCTGGATCGCCAATAATTAGGACATGAATTTTCTTCTGTGTTTCATCTTTGTTAGTAGAAGCTGCGCATAACAACATTCCTTGCTTTATCGTGTTATTACCAATAATGTCAGATGCAAACATGAAACCCAGTATATCAAGTACGTTCATTTTACGTCTTTTAGCGACCATAACAAGCTTTTCAATTGCAGCTTTATCATGTGTAGTAATGACAATCTCGTGGCTAGATTCATATTCGATAATTTCTGCATACAGATAGGCAACGGTATCTTTTCTAGGAAGAGATATTACACGAATACTCCCATTTATTGTGGCTATTTCACCCAAGTGTGCATGTACTTCTACAGTATCATTATCAAATACTACAGCTTTCAGAGGATCGATATCGCTGAAGGTTTCTAAGTCTCGAAGTTCTAATACTATTGCATTAACGTACTCCCGTCTAGGAATGGCGTACCATGGTTGCTGTATAGCCGTATCATCACTTTCTGCGTTAGAATTGCAATATTTGTTTGAACATTTGTTTGGTCCTTTCGTAAACGGTTGGTATAGATTTGGTCTTTCGTCAGCAAGGTTATGTTTCTGGCTCTCAAATGTAATATTAGGAGTAACTCTCATTACATTGCCACAAATTGCACACTCATATTCCTGACTTTTGATTATCTTCTTTAGTTTGGAGATTCCTGATATTATCCCCCTGACTCTAACACTTCCTGAGTGTAGCCTTGCAGCTTGAGATACTGACATCTCATAGTTATCTGAAGTAACTGTAGGGCCATTAGTTAAACCCTCTAATGTCATTATGGTTCGAACCTCCAAGTAACTTTATAGGCGATGCCATTAATGTGGTAATATCTTTTATTGACACTTTCTAATATAGATTGTACAGCTTCTGTAACGAGTTTATCAAACAATATTGAATCTCTTTGTCGTAATTCCTCGAGTTCTATTTGCAGCTTTTTGGTCAGATCCGAAGTATTAATTATGAATACAGGTGGGGTCTTTGGATTCCATGTATTTATTCTATAAAGAATAGATTCAGCTAGATCGTAGTATTTGTGTGTAATATATATAACATTTATTTCCTTATCAATTTCAACCAAACTTGCTGAAGACAACTGAAATTTGAATTCGTCCTTGATGTATGATAAAGTCCACATATTAGAAGAACAAATAGAATAGCCGGGTAGTTTTATTTGCATCTACTTGAATACTCCTTTCAGAGTAACTGGCTCGTATCTTATCATATCTTTACTAGTACTAGAGAAATCCTTATGAGTCGCTTGAGTGGGATAAATCGATTGGGTAGCTTTATTGTCACTTAAAGAGTCTTTTGTATCCAGAATGGGTGAACTTGTCAATTCAAAGATCCTTGGCAGTATATCAAAGATCTCATCCTCCTCAACTCCTCCATTATGAAGAAATTCGTATGTAGCTGTCATTTTAGCCTTCAGAAGCTTGTTTTCTGATTGGATGGCTAACATATCCAGAAACTCTTAGTTACTCGCCGCCAGAACGTAGCGACGGACTTTCGGTGTACAGTATTTTAACTTTATACCTCTTACCTTTTAAAATCAGAGATATCCGCTTTTCAAATTCCTTACCATGCTTAAGGTATCGAAATCGATAATGTACTAGCTCATGTACTATAGTATCTTTCAGCTCTGTATAGGATGTATGTTTTTTAACATTAATTAAGATGGTTCTAGCCCTGCAGAAACATATACCAAGACATTTATGGGTAACGGTTCTTCTCCCAGCTGTCAGCTCTTTTGGCATCGCAAGCACTTCTTTTCTAGTAAAAACTATGTTTGGCATTTCTTGATGTGTTATCCCAACTTGCCTACCGTATTCGCCTGCTTTGTTTTGTATATAGGACTTTAAGTAATCTGTAGGCTTTAATTGATGCTCATTAGGTACAGAGGCTTTATCAAAGGGCGAAGGCTTATTATTAGACATAGCTCATTTCCTCTCCATGAATGGTATTGATATGTCTACATAGCAAGCCCGAGTATTGGTCTATGAAGCTCGCATCTTCTAAACCATTATGTGCAGGCCGCTGCCTTTTTGTCAATCGTTGAGCTAATTCGTGTATGACTACTTGTTTACATTCATTAACAGTATTGTTGTTGATGATTACTGCCACTTCTTTTTCCTCTCCTCAGAATTCCGCCTTTTCCAGAATCAGTCTATTTCCTTCGACGTGGCATTTCAAATAGTCACCCTTCTCAATTTTCAATTGGTTTGCAAAGGACTTTGCTAACACGACCGTCAGACTTCTTTCGCCAGTGTATGCTTGAACCCTTCTGATTGTTGAATCGTTTTCCATGTTTTACATCCTTTTATAGTAATGCTAGCAAATATAAGTGGGGGTGGTACACCCCATAATGAGGTGTTGAAAATTACCTTCAAATCAATTAGATTGGTTATTGGACAAAGTAGAGCAAATCCAGGAAGAAAGTAGAAGAAAATCTACTTTTCGAGAAGAAAATATGAGAAAAAGAGAAGCGGAAATCCTTAAGATCCTCATAGAGTATAGCAATAGTGGAATTCATCATATAGAATTAGCCAAAAAAATAGGAATAGATAGAAAAAATCTAGCTCCGTATATGACAAAACTAATCGCCAAAGGGTTAATAAGAAGAGAATCTGGCAGGCAGGGAAAATATTTTCCCACAGATTTGGCTTATAGAGATACTAGGCTCACCGCAGATGTTTTTGGTCGCAAATTTAGGTCTAGCATATTGAAAAATGATGAGATAATCACGACCAATAAAAGAACAGAGTTTGATGATTACTATTGCATAGATTTCACTATTTATAAGAAGTATTTTGAGCCTAAATTCACTGAAGAAGATAGAATTGAGCATACATTATTTGAATTTTCAAACAAGATCGGGGCATTTATAACATTCACTTTAATACAAGCAATGAGCTTAGATAATAAACACCTAATATTTTCAAATGAAAATATTGCGAGAGATGAACTTATTCAAGAGTGGATTAAAATTGCTATGATGGATGTAATACCAGCCCTAGCTTGGGAATTCAGAATTAAAGTTTACAAATCACTTGATAAGTTCCCCAAGGATCATAACTCAAAACTAAAGTTCCTATCAAAAAGGCCAAGACTATTATTCAGTAAAGAGGATTCACGTGTTTTGTCAGGGGCATTTACGAGGATATATACTCTATTAAGTTACGAGTTGGAGAATATACTAAAAGAATTGCCTAATGCAACAGATTCTTTTAAAGCACAGCTAGAATACATGAAACAAAAAAGAGCAAGAGAGTTATAAACACCCATATGGTCAACCAGATTATTCGTCATTTGGTTATGCAAGAAAGTGTTCTAAAAGCCACCATATTGAAAGATTCAGAATTTCCATGGACGGAAATATTCGTATTATAGCTGAATTGAGATCTTATCTTTTACTCTTTAGGGTTTCAATTTCTTGTATTACTTTCATGAGCTGATCAGATAAACTTGCTATTGCCTCTGCATTCATAGAGTCTTTTTGTCTTAGCATTTGATTAGTAAATTGCAATTCTTCAATTCTAGTTTGCGTATCAGCACCTTTCCTTTCAAGTGTAGTAATATCTAGGAAAGTAAGATATGGTTCTATCTTTTTGAAGATTTCGGCTTTCTCCTTGTCACTCTTCCTGTAATACGTACTACCGGCATGTCCTATGAAATATTCTGAGTAGTCTGCATGGCCAAGATCACTTATTGTAGATTTAACCCATCGACGAAATGAATGTAATGTAATTCTTCTTCGTTTGACTCCAGGCGAATCTTCTCTCTGACCCATATTCATTCTATCCAACATTTTAGCAAATGCCCCCCTCAAAACGACATACAAGGATTGAAGATATGCAGTATTTGCTTTTGTTGTTGATGATTGAGTCGAAAATAATAAGTCATTGCTATTCCTTTGTGGTGTTCTGTATTCTGATACTGAATTTCCTGTTGTTTTATGATAATATGAAGTTCTTCTTGTTCTATATTTGAACTCTATCCATAATTCGATCTGTTTAGCCGCTTCCTTAGTTAAGAATACGCGTCTATCAGTTCTTGTCTTTGTATATTCACCTCTAATAAATATCGTAGAAGTACCGTCGACATCCACATTTAGATCACAGATACGAGTAGATAATGCTTCGGTTGGCCTCATTCCAGTTGTTGCAAGAAGCATCACGTATGTTTTCAGTCGAATATCTGAGCAAGCATTCAATATTTCTACTATTAATTCCTTAGTTAAGGCGTCTTTACTTTTTCTTACTACCTTAGGAAGGCGTACTTTCATCTTAAATTTCTTTGGACTAATGTCAATATCGAAAAACTCTAGGAAATTCTTGGTAGTGTCTACCCAATTTTTGATACTAAGTGATGAGAATGTTTCTCTGCTAACAAGAAAACTTGCATACCTTGCTAATACATCATATACATCTATCTTGTATTTCTTAAGATCCTCAAGAAGAATATCAATTGTATAGTCAAATTCCTGCTCAGCAAAACTTACAAAAGTCTTTAATCTTATTTGATATTGAGAAGCAGTCGATTGATTCATTATGCGGACATTTTCAATGTATTTATGAACTGAATTGCTATCACTTTCTATTTTTTTAATGTAGTTTTTGGATGCTGCTAGATCATTATTAACGATAGAATCCTCACTTTTATTTCCTGTCTGCAACTTAATTTATTATTGTCAAGCTTACTTTAAAGGATTTGTATTACTCTATCTTTATGCTATAGTAATGCAATAATTACAGAGTATTGGGAGAATTCGATTAAAAATACATAATCAGTATTAACAAGCATATTATCTTGTATTTAGATAAGTTATAGCGATTCAAGTGAGAGATGCATTATATCAATATGATTCATGGGTCAAAA
>DATBGR010000400.1:0-2688 GCA_036557905.1 Nitrososphaeraceae archaeon
TGTTCACGCATAAATGCATTAATGGTAGGAAGAATCAGCAGTATTTCCGATTTTGCAGCTTTTACCAAGTCAATAAATAACTCTTGAGTTCTTGATGGGTTATCAATAATTTCTGTGATACCTAAAGTAATATCACTTTGAATTTCTCTTATTTTTCTTTCAGCAGAACTTGACGTATTCCAAAAGCTATTAAATATGTATTGTTGATGTTCTACAATTTCTTTAGCACCGCTATAAATCATCATATCCGAAGACTTTCCCTTTTCATGTAGCGTAGATGGTGCAGCGTATTCAATTTCACTTACGTAGAAATTTCCTTTAATGCCGTCCAAGTGGCGAAGTTCGTCAACTATTGAGATTAGCTCTTTGCAATAATCAAGGTTATCTTTTGTAATTTCTGTAATGTATCTTATTTTTACATCCCTTCTCTTTGCATCAATAAACGTGTCCTTCAATCGTTTAATTTCTATAGCTAAACCTGGCCTAGTATTGTCGACACAAATGTCTATTCTAACTTGTGTTTTGTACATAAATTGCACTAGATGGTCGACAACATTCTCACTTCCATGTATTATCTCGGTCTTGGATACCATAAGGGATCTATTCAGCTTAGCGCAATATCATAAGGGATGCCATTTACTAAACGTTTGTCATGGTCCATTAGTTAAGATAGCAGAGGATATGAATTATTAAAATTCTTGGTTAAGGGACCTAAATATCACTTTGGCATGGAATCCGACAAACCTTTGAACAAGTTTAAATTTATGATTTGATGATGATGTCCTTATCATAATCTTTACTTGGATTATCATATATACTCCGCTAGCTGCTGTTGATACTTAATTTCCAAGAATTATTCCTATCAACTGAATGTGGTTCTTCGGTATCTTTGTCGCCAGAGTATAACCGTATGATACCAGAAGACGTAAGCATAGACTGGGCTGACAAAGTATCAATCAACAGTATTTGTCAGCAAAGAATGTTAAAGATGATGGCAGTTGCAGATGATAGACATTTCACTTACGCTAACGAAACTTCAGATCTTTAAAACAAAAATTCAATTAACCGCATACTTTTCCTAGATACGTATGTAATACTCTCCATGAAGAAACTACAAATTCAGAAAAATAATTAAGCGTCATTAGTATTGTCGTTGTCTTCCATGCTGGAATTAATAGACTCGTGAAAGCTAAATACTGTAATTTCTTTTGAAGGTATCCTGTTCACTTCCTCTGCCCATGACACTTTGTCTACATTTTCAATAGCTTTTATAGTTTCTATTATCTTAAATAAATCACTAGTCTCTCTGAAAAGGCAGGCACACAGAATGTCAATGCTTCCTGTGACCAACGATACACAAGTAATCCCTATTATTTTTGATAGATCCTGTGCTACTAGCTTGGAATGGTCACCCTTAAGTGAGATCAAAAGATAGCCCTTTCTAAGACCTATCTTTTTGTGGTTTAACTCAGTTTTTCTGTGAACATATTCATTTCCGAATATCTTCCTGATTCGCCTTTGAATAGTACTTAAGGGTGACTTTGCTTCTATTGCTATTCTCTTACTTGTGTATCCTTTTAGGAGCAGCTCTAATAATTTTTGATCAATCTCATCAATTAGTTTATAGTTATAGTGACTTACTTGATGATTATCGTCACTATTGCCACTCTTAGATGAGTTGCTGTTTGTCATTTAAGTACAATAATTAACTTATTCAATCGTTGACTTAAGTATTTCGCATCTATAACATCATTAAAAACGTAAAAGTGAGTTTCATTAGTGATTTAGTCTGCACAGATTATCAGATATGCCAGTTTGTGAATATTTTGCGATATTCTTAATCACATACCATGTATACTTCACAATGCGATGAAAATCCAACAATGTATATTACCTTTAATATCTAAGTAGGAATATGGAATTATGTTTGACATACCTTTGGACAACCATATGATAGGATTTCCTTACTTTGATTTCAAAGAAGAGTCTCAAACGCAAATGGAAAATCGAAAAACAGAAAGACATGATGCTGACAGCTATTTCTCAAGCTACAAGCCATGTCCAATGCATATTTAACAAATGGGTACTCTATGTTATTTGGCGCCGAATTAATTGCAAACGAATCTGCTCAAGCAAAAGTATTTGAAGATATAATCAAAGTCAATCCTACAGAAAAAGTTCGATCCTCTATTTCAAAAGGATTTCTGACAGTAGTTAGTCCAATTTCTATATACGAAGAATGCGGAGCTGATTATAGATCTATAATAAACTTTTGGAATTCAAATATTAACAGAATTCAAAAAAAATTAGATGGTAATACCAAAGGAACAATGATATTCAGCGCACCAGATTCTTATTTTGAACATAATAAACACGATATATTTATGATGTTTGAGGAGGAGATGGGCAAAGCCTTTCCTACAAAGTCAAGTATGATTTGTTGGTACAAGGAAGAATGGCTAAACAACTTATCATTAGCATCATTAATCAAGATTCTAATTTCTCACAGTTATGTCGTTCACAACGATTGGAAATATAAAGCATGGACTGGAAATGAAATTATCAGCCTCATAAGCAACAGTATAGATAAAAGTCTTGGTGAGGGTTCAGCCACACTTCTTTTTCAAGCAATGAGAACTATTCATAAATTAGATCAAGATGTTGTAGTTTTCAGACCTATCATTTTTG
>DATBGR010000401.1:0-5767 GCA_036557905.1 Nitrososphaeraceae archaeon
AATATACAGGGACATGCAATATCACAATTACATCCTTCAAAATAATCCCCTTCAAGCATCCATGCTGCTGTACTTGAGACCTGCGATGAAGCCATGAGACATTCTATGATAATAAATATTTAAGGATTTTTTTGTTGATCTTATAATACCAATCTTTCTTTCTGATCCACAATCAAATTATTTAATTTTGGACCAAAAATGAAAGATAGTTTATAGTACATCCTTTAGAGTAACAAAATCCGAAAATTGCATGTAACGGGTTAGCATCATAATAAGAATATTCGCGATTTGGAATTTAGATGCATGAGTGATTGGGTATAAATCATGGAAAATTGGTCGACTTCAAGTAAATTTCTATACAAAACCTGCGAATATTAGTAAAGGCGTACAATGAAACCAGAGAACATGGAGGGATCAGTGGTCTTGCTCCATCAGAGATGTTCCTACAAAGGTCAATTACATCAAGTACATATACAGAATCTAAGCACAAAGTGTAACCCGTGTAGGTAATTAATATTGTAACCTATCTATGCAAGTACAACAATTAAGAAAGTGAATATATAGGCAAAAAAAGATTTTAATAACAATTCTTGTACTCTTGTATTTGTACTGTGCTTTAATAATACTATCCAGAACTCTTTAGGAGGGGAAATGTGTAATTACTTACAATTCTGACAATAATCATAATGATCAGATTTACTTAGAAAGATTTTGTGCAGAGATTCTTGAAAGGGATTATTTTATACGATCTGCAGCAATAACCAATAATTCGGGAAATATAATGGCTTCCGTTTCAAGGCCAGGATTATTAGAACTGATGTCACCCCAAGAAGACGCAAGAGCTGCAGTGCAAGCAGTCATTCGTTCTGCAACTCGCGATAAATTTAAATCGAAAATTGGTGATCTATTATTTTCGATCAGTAGATATACTAGAGAAATTAGAGCTACAATACCACTTCAATCAAATAGTGATATAAAGAAGAATAGATTGTTGTTGTTGATAACATTTGATATCGACGCCGAAGCTGATTTCATAATATTAAGGAAAATCCTACCACATATATCAGACAATAGGGAATACTTGCTTTAGAATCTAAGGCATTAGATCAAGCGCCATTTTTAATTCTGTTATTTCGGATTCAATAGCCCGTCGATCTGATTCATCTGTGGTGCGTTTCAACAATATCTCACACGCTTCCAATTCCGAAGAAATGATATCCTTTTTATCGATACAAAGACTATGGTATGTATCAATAAACGAGTATGTTATCTTAGTTCCCTTGCCCTTGCAGCCACAAGTCTTTGCAATAATCTTGATTGGTTGTTCAGACTCAGCAATATTCATTTTCATGTCTTCTCCACAGGATAAAACCCAGTCTGACTATATATCGATAATCTGTTAATATAGTACTGATAAGTAAGGTGGATGTTATCAGGACGCATCTTGATGAAAGCATACATGACTTCATATTTACTATTTGGACAATAAATGTGTTCTATAGGCCATCTTAAAACCAGGATTTTATGATAATATCAAAATAATTATTTTAAAATCGAAATTTGCGTAGTAGTTTGATTCTATCATACGTTACATCATGCATTCTGAGTATAAAGACGAATCGTCTGAATCTAATTGCGAGCAAACCAACATAGTTTCAATAGAACGAATATACAGACGCTTCTAAAGCCCTACTTCAGACGATTGCTTTGAGAAAAATATGCTATTAACAACTGTTATATTAACAATTGTTCTTAGATGATGATTCTACGACTTAACTTTTATACCAGTCAATTCTTGGTTTATCATAATTGCTTAACGCAAAAACTCCAATACAACTCCTGTTTTTGGATTGTAACTAATTCTAAACGATTCATCTTTGGATATTGGCATCAATTCTAAATCGCTCTCGTAACAAAGAGGGCATCTGATAGTTGAAATATTATTTGAATTGGAATATATAGACGAATAAATTGATGCGCACCAAAAGCATGCATTACACATTAGAAAATTGATTCCTTCATTGATTGTATTATCATTGTTATCCCTATAGTTATTGTTATCTCTGAGGTAATTCCTATTAGCATCTTCAGTCTTTAGAACCTTTCCAATGACATCTAAACTATAGCGAGTCCTTATTGGACTAATTAAATATGTTGACATTGACATTTGTGTAGCTGAAAACTTCGACAATATTAGTAATAAGAGTTATGCTCTTTAACGTGTTATTACTCTTATGAGTTTCTTCCTGAGTATGACATTAAGAAAGAGCTGAACCAAATCATCTAATATAATGGGTGGTCAGTCAATGTATTGTATTAAGACAGATGATCAATATCGCTTACAATGATGCTTATCGTTATTTAATTATTTAATTATTCAGTTATTTAATTAGTTAATCAATCAATTATCCTGAATACAAGATAGCTATTTTATTATGTATATTATTCAATAGTGATATTTGATTCTATCATTAACCAAAAATTCGATCTCATGAAGGTGGGATGTAAAATATTTTTTCTGGTTTTATTTTTACTATGATTCTTTTTTCATTTGGTGATCTCATTGGATATTTGTCTACCCCTAGGTATTTTTTAGCGAGCTTATCAATATGTTCATCTGCGCCTTCATTAGATTGTTCTATTGCTATCCCTCTAATGGATACCATGTTATATGGATTGTTATGATCGATAACTGAGACTGCGACTCTAGGATCTCTTGATATGTTCTTATGCTTAATTCTGCCTTTCGCAGTGTTTATAAGAATAATGTTGTCTTCAACATCTATCCATGTCGGAGTCACTTGTGGAGATCCGTCAGACATTAATGTTGATATGAATGCAAAATTTTTATCCAATAGAAGTTTAGCTACAGGCCCTGTGATTTGATTGGTTTGACTCTTGTTCATATTCTAATATATATAGAAAAACATAGTTTATAGTCATTTTTTGCTGGGAAGATGATCTTATAAGTGACATTGACTTGATATCAAGTAATAATGGGTCATGATTTCTGAGAATTGGTTGACTATAATGTTTGCGTTCTTGACGATCATATATTTTCTCTAGTCATAGAAAGCTGAAGCTAGGATAATTTGGAAATCGGTTCAATCAGAATTACTCCCCAGAAGCGATTGCCAACTTGAACCGGTTGATAAACAGCAAAATTCTTCTTACCATTAATTGTCTCCGACGATGAGCCTGCTTGTCCATTTACTACCGCATGTGTACTTTCAAGATGACTAAAGTCCATCAATTTAGATATGGAAGATGAAGATGTATCATTATTTGTAGCATAAGCTGGCGAATAATCTATTATTGCTGAACCATTATGATCAATCACAAGAATCCTTTCATTACTTGTGAGATTGAGATTTCCGATATCCTGCAGTATGCTACGTAGATCCAATATCCCTACCCAATATCCTGCAATTACTCTAGTTTTATTACTACTATTATCGTATGCAAAGGCATCAGTTTTTTGAATATTATCTACCGGAACAGCAACTGCAATTGCTGGACTATGTATCGAGGCCGAGATAAAAACTGCGCTTGTGTAGGTATTATTAAACGCCTTTACTCCCTTATACCACTCCCTATCAGCATAATTTATCTTAGGAAGTTGTTTTTGGTAAGAGAATGGCTCTCCCATGTAAACATTGGCATCTGGAGTTAGAAAGTATACATTTCTTATATCCTTGTCTCTTTCCAAGATATCTTGTGCAACTTTCCTCTTTGCTAAATCAATATTAGCAGGAATTCCCATGTCTTTTTTGTCTATGAATCTTGCAAAAGATGCATTTTGTACTGCAGGATCTTTACTTGTTAATTCCAAAAGGTTAACGGCGTGATGCAAAGTATTTCCAATTGTGTCAGCTAATAGTTTTGCCATATTTGTTCGGTCATTTCTTATTATTGAATCTTGATTATCTTCTATCGAGCTTTTCTGAAGTTGATTGATATTCGTTGCATTTTTCACAGTCAAATTATATATAGTCTCAAAATTCCATCCTGAGGGAAAAGCAAAAGAATCAGCCGTAGATTTTCTTTCTGTTTGTGGTTGTACGTCTCCTTTAAAAATTATTTTATGAGTGCCAATAGAAAGAGGTTTTAAAAAGGCCCAGTTACCATCTGCTATAGCTTGTGTACTAGTGTTAGCTGCAAGCCCAAGAATATTTCCAGGAGGTAGAGTAAAATTAAATGGCGGCGATTGGATACGATATTTTTCTAGGTTGTTCAGAGGCATCCCATCAACAATTGCATTAACTTTATTCACTTGGTCTTGAATATTCCTGGCACACATGCGCAACTCTGATAACGTTTCAAGCTTGGGAAATTCAGCAAAAGAGCATTCTGAGTTTAATATGGGTAATAAGACTGCTTTTCCTGCAGGAATATCACAATGACGAATAACAGGATGACCGTATGTGCCAGCCAGGAACCACACAGGGCCACTCTGTTTTTCAGTGCAATATCTCCCATTATTATCATATGCCGGATTGAGGTTTTTTGGTATAGAATAACCCCACTGCCACCATCGAGCAGTCCATTCTCCTAATGTCAAATTGTAAGGTTTAGAGTTCAATGGAAATAATTCCCCAGATTTTGGAGCACCATTTTTGAGTGTATGCAATATCGTACTAGGGCCAGATGTATTGTTGCCAGCCTGAGCATGCAAGGGGTGTAATGAACCAATTAGAAATACGGAGATTAAAAATAATACAGTAATTTGTGCAACTAGTAATAATACAATAACAGAAGTTTTATTCCTAGATTTCATTATGTTTGCCATTATTATTCATTATTTCTCTTTTACAAGGTGGTAGTAGTTATGGGTTTTTATTGTGTTGTGGACGGCGGCAATCGTGTTGAAGTATTATGGTATATACTAAAACAGTACGGCTTACCATATGAACATATGTATATCATGTTAAGAAATAAATTATTATAATTAAGTTTTGTTAATTTTTGTTAATTAGTGGTAACTGAATTTTGATATGATATGGTGTGATAGAATTATGCCTAATAAAAATTAGATTGATTCTAGTTCGGTCAACAAACACTTGACATTGGCTATTTGGTAAATATAGTTTTAGCAATACAAATTCCTATTTGGAACGTCCAAGCTAAGGAAATTTCAAATATAGTTCAGTCCAGTTTCAACTGTTGTTTCTGGACTGCAATATATTTTTCTGCACGTTTCAGTGCCTCTTGTTCGTTTTTTGACAAAGCTGACCCTAATATCATTTCCTTAAATTGTAATGCATTCATGATGGCATTTCCGCCGTAATGATTATTAAAATATATTCTTAGAATTTTAGCCTGACTTCTAATTTCGCTAATCTTGTTCATCCAGGAATCTAGTTCCTGTTGCGAGTACAAATAATTATACCAATAATGATCTTTAATATTTCTACCATGAAATCTCACAAATGAATGATCCGCAGTTACTATAATATTTGATAAGAATTGTAAATTTTCTTTTGCAGGTGAATCTGTGATTACTGCGGCAATATTATATTGCTTTAGCAATTCCCATGGTCCTTCTGTATTCCATGATGGATGTCTGAATTCAATAGCATAGTGATAATAGTGATTATTGGAGTTAAGACGAGGCAATCTATCAAGAAAACCTTCTATATCTATGAAATCATCAACAGTAAAGCTTGGAGGGAGTTGAATTAGCACAGCTCCTAGTTTATTAGCTTCCTTTAACGGTGATATTTTATCTAAGAACTCCTCAAGATCTATTATTGCACCCTTGTCGATG
>DATBGR010000402.1:0-16961 GCA_036557905.1 Nitrososphaeraceae archaeon
TTGAAGGATGAACAGAACGTCGAAGGATGACTGCAAGGGAGAAAGAAATAGAAGTATTGTCATTAACGAAAGAATATTTTGTATTGAAATTAGAATTATTTAGAAACAGAAGCGTGGTGTGATGATGCTTTCAGATTTGAATACATCTAAAAGTAAAAGAATAACTATGCTAAAACTAGTAGATTAGATTCATTGAAGCTAGTATTTGCTAGGGCTTTCTGTGATTATGTTGATGTCGATAGTCTGTTTTTATTGGGCTAATTGCTGTTGTTGTCGTAGCAGTAGATACTTTCTCATCTATTGTCATATGAATAGTTATACTATGCTTTACCTAGAGAGTAAATAACTATTGTCTATCTATCTATCTATCTGTCTCTACTTACAGTTACAGTCCTCTAGCCTTATCTAGACTGCCTTTACCCTTGAAGATCATGTAACCACCAATAGCCATGATTATTACTCCTAGTATCAGGTATTGACCTGCAAATAACATCAGCATGTTGGACGCAAATACTACAAAAATAAGAAACAGGCCAATGATTAAGATGATAGTTCCAAGGACAACCCCTACTATGCCTACTGCCTTACCCATCTTACTTCATACACTCTTTGCCACTATTTTCTGTCGCAATCTTATACCGTATCGTTTCGTCTGAATAAACCTGGACTGAAGGCTGAACAAACTCTTCGGCACTAACCTCAAGCTTTACAGAATACATCCAGGGTCTTGCCCCTATGATGTTATGTGAGACTACATCGCTCATTTGTCAATGGACACCCAAAATTACTATGATTACGACTCTCAGTCCCTTACCCATTACCTTACCGCCGCCACCTTTATCGTAGTCTTACTGCTTGCGTAAACAACGTTAAAAAAATCCTCTCCCAACTCTCCCAACTCGATCTCGTGTCCAGCATTCATTGCACATGCTATTATATAATCAGCTCATGCAGGCTCAACAAAGCCCATGAACTCGTCTTGCAAGAAGGCGACCTTCTCGGCTATCATGCCTTAACTCGCTTTCTTGGGTTATTGCCGACTAGCCGTTCATTGGCTAACGGTTTTTCCGACTCTTCAGCCCACAAGTTTGCGATTGTGAAACCCGTCCGCCCTTGCTTCGTCTATAAGTTCTTTGTAGTCATTTATTCCAAGTTCAAATTTTGTTTTACTCATCATTTACTGTGCATGCAACTAGGACTATATAAGCAATATGTGTACTGCGCGCTTATAGTGCAGTGCATATATATAGATAAAGCTTTATTGCTTACATGGTGAGTGGAAGGAAGAATATAACAGTTAGTCGGAATACCTATGATAGGCTAAAGGGCTATGGCAAATTTGGCGAGTCCTATGACGATTTACTTAACAGGCTTATGAATATTGTAGAGGCCAGACAGAAGAAATGATGATAGTATTGACATTTATGCCAAATACTTTAAACCTATCCTAAGTGTATTGCCTCGTAAAATTTTTAACGTAATTTATAGGACTTTTAAATCTATTTTATGGATAAATAGAAGAAATGAGAGGGATATAGTCGAGCTTTATAATTCTATTACACCATTTGTGCAACTGGCATTGGCTGATCCCAATAGCAATATGCTCAATTTTGGTTATTGGACTCGATGTGCCACTAGTCATGCTGAAGCCCAAATAGAACTTTGCAAATTGGTTGGAGAATTTGCTGATTTACAATCTGCAAAAAAAGTTATAGACATTGGAAGTGGATTTTGTGCTCCAGCATTACATTGGAATTTGCGATATAATAACAAAGGTAATCTCTTAGATATTTTTTGTGTTGACATTAATCTCAAACAATTGCACATAGCTGTAGAGAATATAGCTTCTTTGACATCTGTCAGATTAACTAAATCTGATTTAACTTATGAAATGATAAATACAGATTCAAGATGTAAACAAACTAATGGAATTAATGCTGCCATATCTTTAGTAAATGCTACTGCAACAACATTGCCTTTTACAAATAACTGTGTTGATAGAATAATTGCTTTAGAATCTGCACAACACTTCAAACCACTATCTGAATTCTTAAGTGAATCTAAACGAGTTCTAAAACCTGGAGGTTTGATTGTAATTGCACTTCCAGCTATAGGTACAAATCTATTATACTGTCGATCTTTCCTACAATTTGCCAAACTTGGGATCCTTTATTTCACTTGGGCATCTGAGCACTATAGATTAGAGAAGATAAAATCAGTAATAAAGGCAGAAGGTTTTGAGATACAGAATATTCTACATATAGGACATCATGTATATGAGCCGTGTGCCGACTACTACATTCAAAATAGAAGTGAATTAAAAAAGAGACTTAAGACAAAGGCATATTCACATGCAAGATCTCTACTCATTTCGCTTGTCGAGAGAATTATCTATATTTCAGCATTGAAGATGAAAGATTTATCTCAAAAAGAAATTATTGATTATGTGTTGATAAAAGCTACATTGCCAGCTTCACACATGACCATAAATACTATTTAGCAGAGCTATAATATCAGTAGATATTTGACACAGTATCATTAGTCTGCAACATATTTATGCAATCGGCAGAGACTATTAGAATAGTATGACATATCATGTAGTTTATGGCATCACTGCTGTCATATACCTTGGAAGTTTTGAAGCTATGTTATTTAGTAATAGCTTTAATGAACAATATAGCAGTAACTTCTCTCGCGGCTGCTATAACAGCACCTGTTTATCTATGTAGTTGCAGTTTTGTCATGCGATGTTTAGCCTGATTTCCTATGATATATCTAAGAATTTTTACTGACTAGTCCGTATAATAAACTGATAACTACTTGAAAGTAGCAAAACACATATTAGAAAAAAATAGAATAATTATAGAAAATCAGCATACCTTTGTTTTGATAACTTTCTGTATTGAGATGAGTCGTATTTTATATTTCCTGTTTTATATTAAAGTCATAGGCGTCAACAAAACAGTCTTAAATCTCACACATTTGTCTGATAGTGGTTTGCCTGTATTGACAGGTAGGGTGATAACAAGACAGGGATCTAAATACAAGAGAAATGAACATATCGCATTGAAATACAATTCTTGGCAGCTCTTAGAACTTCTGAACCGACTGGAGTTACTTTCTATTGCGTTACCATTCTTAATGATGCACTTTATAGCATTCGGATCTGGCGTGATCACTACGACTGGGCCAAAGTGTTCCTCATCGAACCCAGCCATTGCGGCTCATCAGCCCCATAAGGCACAAGACTCGCATCGTTTGACAGAGCCAGATTGCTAAAGACTAGAGGTGGAGCAGGAAAAGACAATTTCCCGTAAACTGAATCAATTGATGTCATTTTAACCGGATAGATATCATTCGTCGGTACAGATGTCTGTGCGGCAGTGTCAAGAAAGCCCAGCTCCTGTACCCACATCTCGCTGCGTGCTAGTGAGATCTTTACGTGGTATGATCCACCTTCAATCGATCGACGTAGCAACGCCGCCATTATACCAGCAGGCGCGAAATAGCTAGCCATCAGATCGCCCACGTAGAAAACAGGCGAGAATTTGGGTTTATCAGGCTCTCCCTCCTTCGCCGCAAAACCAATAGCTGCTTGAGCTATTTGGTCATAGCCAGGACGTCTAGCCCAGGGGCCAGAATAACCAAATGCATTGATATCCATACAAATTATACCTCTCTCGCTAGATGCAGCAAGTTCAGCCGGCGTCAGTCCGAAGCGGGTAGTCACCCCAGGTCGATAATTGTTAGTAAAGACGTCAGCCTGAGTGGCGAGCCGTTGCATCGTCTTCCGATCGGTGGCTTCACGCAGATCAAGATACGCACATCTTTTACCCTCATCTACGCCTAGATGCTGCGCTAATGTGTCGGGATAGGCCGGAGAACTGATATGTAGTACTTCCGCGCCATATTCTGCAAGCGTACGGGCACTACGAGGACCAGCAAGAACGTGGGTGAAGTCTAGAACGCGAATGCCTTGTAACGGTGAGGTTCCACCATCGTAGAATTGCACGGGCGGGCCGTTGGCTATCTTGTCGATCTCGATAACCGGTGTCTCGCTTAGGGCTCTGCCTTGCGGATGTACAAGCCACTCTTCACGGGTTAAGGCAGGGGATACTGGAAGACCAGCCTTTGCCAACGCCGCTTCTAGATCAGTTGAATCCCACTTTGCAACTTCACGAGCAATGGATTTCTTATTGTAACCACAATCAAAGAAATTCAAATATCCTTTCAGTAATTTCATATATGGTGGTCCCCCCTCAATCATGATATAGCGATTATCACGACAAAGAAACAAGTCGTTAACGTCGACAAATTCAGCGCCGACATTCATGGGGCGGCCCTGCTGCTGAACGAAGTGAGTAGGATGCAGATAGTGAAGTGCATCAATTATGTCAATTGTGATGTTAGTCTGCTGACCTGTTCGCGCATGCCAGATTGCTGCGCCAGCTATGCCTATTAATAATTGAGCCATCGCCGTAGCCTCTGCAAGATGGTGAGGCGAACGGATCACTGGGTCAGCGCCATTCAGCACAGCGTCACCTGGGAAATGTTGCGCAAGGGTGAGATGATCTATGAGGTTGGTAAGTGGATTAAGATCTCCTGCAGAGAGTCTTTGTATCTCCTTTTGCTTCGTGCCAGTCGCCATTTTCAAATCTCCTTATAGTGCATATACATCCTTGGAAATCCAAAATCCGGCAGCTCGTATAACCGTTCTCTTATATTATACCAATTTTCATTATTTTCCATATGCTATAATAATCACATCCACAAACTCTTCTCTTTTCGGTTTCTTGTCATTTCCGAGCAAAGAGATTTGAATTAAAGGCATATCCGGATCATATAAAAGATGGTATTTAAATTTTCAAAAGAGTGACATCACAACTTAAAACCATGGTAGCTTCAAGCTGTATGAAGAGGAAATCATTAACATTATGTACATGGCTAGTTTGGGATTGCGAAGAATATGAAAGTTTTAGTTGAGCAAGATTCTCAAAGATAAGAGTGAAAACATTCGCAAATCTCATTGTCAGATTGTTTCCGAGTTCAAATATTGGCGTCAAAATTATCTTTATGGTGATGTATATCGTATATGTGGAATCTAAAAATGGACTTGAAATCGTTTGTCAGTTAAAAATGAAAGAAAAAGGGATCTTCATACTGCTTCGCGTTTATGTCGTGTTTTATATTGGACATTTATTAGCATCGTCAGCTATACGGAAGTGTAGTAGTTATTTGTTTTAATCCAGTGATTACTTTGTCTAAATCCATTCCAGAGCTTGTCCATACGAGCAAAACTTCACGAGAATTGTTACGCAGGGCTTTGAATTTTTCCATACTATCAATTCCAAAACCGTGGCTTTTGAATTCTGATGTATATCGGTCAACAGTCTTTGCTGGGACCATTTCTACGCCAACTGTATCGATCTTAGTATTGTTAGTAATAGCGGCTGAAACATTAGAACCAGAAGAAGATGGGTTGACTACTTTTACTGTTCCAGTCATTACAAATCCATTGACACCTACCTCCTTACTGAGTGCATTTACTGGATCAGAGAACGTATATGTCCCTGTTTTGTTAAATACTACTGGCTTTGTAGGTGTATTGAAGACGAAACAATTACTCTTAAACAATGACGCATTGTTCTGATCATTCACATTTATTACATGGTCGTGACCTGCATCAGAGCTGAACCATACGACAGTAGTACCTGGAGTGACAACAGCATTTTGTGGTAAATAAGTTTGGTTAATGTACCTCTTGGGGGGCACCGCGTTTGGAGCATGATGTGCTTCATCTGGAATCGTTATTATTAGATTTTTTACGTTCTTTGGAAGCGTTAGTGTATGAGTGTTAAATACATTTGTAGCATTTATGTTTGACTGATCAACCTGTTGATTTTGGCCTGGCACTGCAAATGCAGTATTGTTAGATATCATAGACGACGATGACACTGCAGCTACTAGGAGCGAGATTGCCGTTGTAGTTAATATGAACTTGTATGCCTTAGTATGTACAACATACGATAACATATTATATTTGATTAAATTGCCAACCTATTATATATTTTAACGAAATTATTTAGCACAATCCTCTCCTAATCGATTTACTAATAATTCATACTATAGCGTGTATTATGGCAATTTCTTACGAACTATAATTCTACATTCTATTACGCTCTTATATCAAGTATGAAATTGTTTTTGAATTCTTTGCCGTCTGATATGATACCTTCAGATTTTGTATATGAAAAATTATTGTCAGATTAAGCTCTTTTGACTCTCTCTATTTGAAGCGATTATCGATTATACTAGATGGTTATTGAATGTTCCAACATAATATCACTAGAACAGATTAATGAAATATTTTATATACACGCATAATGTTACTAGGACTCAGTTTTTTGCACATAACTATAATCTTATTATCCTATAATCTATATAATAATAAGAGCTTGAATAACCCAGAATGTACTTGCAGTAGATGGGCCAGTAAAGTATTGGAACCAATAAGAGTTTCCCATTCACGTATCATTTATCGTTGTAGGAAATGTGATGGTATAGTTTGTTGGTCTGATGTTGATATGGTGTTCCGAGATAGAATAAAGATAAGACCTAATCTAGAAGGATTCAATGAAAAAATACTTCAGGACTTTGTATAGACTTACTATGATTGTTTTTCAAAATTATAGATGATGATCCTTAACACTGTCTCATTGAGTCAACTGAAAATCTATTTATTCCTATTGCATTGAACACTAGAAATATGACCTAGTAGAGTATCCAACAACCTCCACAGTTGATATGATATTTTTGTTATTATAACAACCTTTAGACTACTATGAAGTAACTCGTCGCATTTTAGCTTTTTCAAGATCAACTAGTTAATGTCATGGAACCTAGTTTTGAAATTTCATAAATGTACCAAGCGTACGTAAGATATGTGCCTATCTCCATATTATTACTAACATAGTTTATCTGCATTACATATTATTATAGATACGTAGACAGATCTCTATAACCAGTCTACAAAATCAAGGTATGATTCCTGCATCTGTTTCTAGGTCTAGGAACTCAAAATATATTAAATCCTTCTTTTTATTACAATTATTCAGAAAACATATCCCATTAGGATTATCTGATGATGAATTACACAACTCCAATTTGATTCATTCGTCCCTAGGGGAGTATTCTTTGCATAAGGCTTAGACTACAACCAATAATTAGTAGCATATCTATAAATGGACTAAATGAGAAGCGCGAGATAGCTATCCCACGCCTCACGTGGTTGACTCGTTAGGCAAGTGTTGGTTTCGAGTGTAATAATTAAACGTAGTTATGAGGATGTGAAACAGGTTGCCTCTTTTCAAAATTGTACCTCATAACTACGAAATGGTTCTTGTGATTTTGTTGATCAAATCTAATAATACACGTCCAAAATATAAGAATATGGCTAATTCTAATTTTCTAGACTGATTCCCATTCTCTAGAATGAGAAAAACGATGGGTGTGCAAAATCAAGAATCAATGGGTAACTAAAATATAACACCAGGAAATGGTCCTTTTCCAATAGCAGGAATAGTTAGATGACCATTTGTCTTAACACCATTACCCAAGTCAACGTCTCAAAACTTCTCGTTTTCGAGATGCCCCTCCATTTAAATTAGCATTATTATTTAGCATCGTATTTTCCTCAGGATATTTTCCTCAGGATATTTTCCTCAGGCTTATTCCTTTCTATATTGCGAAGAAAATTTACAATGAATGGATTTAAAATACGAAGCCATTAGGTCAAAAACTAACTAGGTCTGAATGGCCTTCTACTTATTATAATATGCACATACTCCTACTTCGCAAGGACTGCTACTGCTACGTGGCTAGCTGGGTGGTAGATGGGAGGGGAATGGGAAACGAGTCACGAAGACTTAGGTTTTGAATCCAATATAATTCAACAAAATAAGTCGAGATATAGATCAGTACATGAGATACAAACACCGGACGCATCCGATGGTAGATGGGCCTAATTCATATATGCCGGATTAAACTTCGAAAACATCATAGATTGAATTTCCTGTCTGCCAGTCTATAGGATGGGTTCAAATGAACCCGAATTGAATGACTATCATGGTTGGGCTTATCTTCAATTACATGCCTTTGATCGCAACGTTGGCATTCACGCTTTGTATCCTATTAGTAAAGCCATTTCAAGCCACTTCCAATAACAATCTGCCTCTACAAACCCAGTGTCTTTAAGCCAGCCTAACTGTACTTCCATTGGTAATAATCTATTGGCCTTATCTTCCTTTTCTGGACTATACCCTATTGCCTTGAGAAATCGAACATGCATTTCAACCGAGGGTGACGCAACATGTTCTAAATTACAAAATATCCCGGTTGGATTAAGGATATCATAAATTTCTTCGTACAGTTCATGCTTGCGTTCATGCTTAAGATGATGGATAGCAAAGCTTGACACAATAGCGTCAAAATAACCTAAATCTGGCAGAGCCTGGGCTAGATTATGCTCCATTATCTTGACTCTAGGATCATTGGCAAAATGCTCACGTGCAGATTTTAGCATTGTCGGAGATACGTCTATTGCGACTGCATCTATGTCAGGCCGATTCATCTTTATCAATCTGATCAATCTACCATCTCCTGTCCCTAAATCTAAAACTCTTTTAGTATTTTCAGGCAGATGATCTATCAAGACCGATTCACCTTCCGATCGGTGTGGAAGGTTATCAGCTACATTTAGATATGCCAGAGCATTCTGAGGATTAGACCACTCTTTTGCGGATCGACTCATGACAAAATTCTATATTCGAAGTAAAAAAGTATTGCGGGTTCTAGAAGTTCGTTAACTAAAATGGCAGATTTGTTGAGTTATAGCCTCGATATCATTATAGAAGCTATGTGCATTTCTGTCATAATGTGCGCTCATTGAATATGTTAAGGAGAGTCTCTGTTTAGAACAACGGGTTTGTCTAACTTAACGCCCTGCTGTTGATTGATATGAATGACAAAATGGCTCAGGAGTGGGTTTTCAACTGTTCCATAAGTGATATCATATCTACCACATTCCAACGTTCTATGACCTTTGCATCACGAAAGGAAAATATTGTCATACCTTTGACCATAAATTGCTTATCGGTTGGCAGAAGATCCGCAAATTCACCTTTGTGGGTTCCAGATAAGTTGTATCTGCATGCAACCTTATTTCCTTCGATTATGATATCGTCAAAGGTGATTGTTATATCAGGGAATGCTTTCCACAGGAGATAAATGAATTGTGTAAAACCTTCCTTGTTGGCTGGTTGATTTGGAGGAAAATCATGGAAGGTCAATGAATCATCATAAAAATCAAAGTAGGATGATCCCCTACGCTGTGGATCGTTAAACGTGCTTGCCAATCGTCGGACAACCTCTCTTAAAGAATCGACTGAAGACATCATAGGGATATGTATAGGTATTTTAATAAGTTTTTCTATGTTTGCATTTGCATTCCAAGAATTTTAAAAGATGCAGTCCTGATGAACTAATAATTGCAAAAATATGATTACTAAGATCTAACTGGACCGGCTTTTTCAGGATATACCATGTATGGTAATCGAGGTTAACTGAGCAATAACAGAAACTACCAATTCTGGCGGACGAGAGAGCGAAATAGAAACCATGGAACACCCCCTGATATTGGAATTACAGTTATCCAAGAAACTAGCATGACCAAGATCATCGAAATCGTGCGCAGTGGAAATAATATGTACACTGCTGATAATCACGACTAAGCACCACGTCCACATAATTGTGTTATATGATCACTGGGTAACAGTGAATTGGCAACCGCCAATCTAGTAGCAAGTCTTTGTAATGCTAGATTCAACTGATTGTCTGTCAACACTCGTTGCTGTAGATGTTGCTTCACGATCGGACCAACACAGAGGTATCTTGTCATCTACTTCACATATTAGTTTAACGAATTCAAGTAGGGATCACATGTAATAGTATTACCATGTGCTGATTAAGTCAGGACAGAAAGTATTTTCAGAACCAAATTCAGAAGCAACAAGTCTACGTACACCAGCCAGTCCTATGTTTTTCATGATAATCTGTTTAAACGGTATCTTTGATCGATATGCCTTAACAGTGTCAGTGGCATTCGTATTCGTGGTAAGATCGTGTTTGGTACCCATATTCTTTGCTGCGGTAGTATTGCTTGTTGAAGCTGCATGTACTAATAATACTGGGGCTATAAAAGCAATCAAGGCTGATATCATAACCACCTCAAGTAACAACAATGGTTATGGACTGGCGGTGTGAATACCAACGTGCACTATAAAATCTTTTATTTTGATAGATAACCTATACAAAAACTTTGGATAATAAGTAAGTGAATTTGTTTAATTACTGATAATGGTATCATACGGTAATATATTATTGAACATTGTTCTACATTATAGTTACACCAATTAAATTGAATCGAACAGATATTCAGTTATTCTAGAAACATAAAATGTGATAGGCCCAAAGATTACCTAGTAACCTAATTTCACATTCTAGATAATATCAGAATATGCTTAATTCTGACTTGTGAGAATGTATTTTATATATTATTATTAATAAAATAAGATAGATATTTAAATTAGTTATTAAAAATAATTATCTGTGACAATCGTCAGCGTATCACTGAGCGAAGAACTCCTTGATGATTTGAATAAATTGCAAAAGAGGCTCGGCTTCACTGGCAGATCGGAAATAATTAGGGCTAGTGTTCGTACTATGATATCAGAAGAGAAAAAAAAGGAAGATTTAATCGGGGATATTCATGCTCTTTTTCTCGTAACTCACGATGAAAAATCCGATGACGAAATAAATGAAATGAGACATACGTATGATAAGTTAATAACCACGCATTTACATAATAAAATTGACAGAGATCGATGTCTTGAAATATTTGTTCTGAAAGGCAATGCCAATCAGATAAGGGGTATGAACAAAATGTTTCAATCTAACAGGAAAATGGATAATGTAAAGTTAATTGCAATGTAGTACTAATTAATATTATCGATTTTATATTGATTGATAATAACTACGATGATACAAATTTGATTATGAACTATGATTTATAGCATCTGTTAAAAGTAGGAAAAAATTTCAATACGAAAAATTACAACATGATGGCACTCAATAATAGTAGTCATTAAATATATCCCTAAGTAACGAGATCGTATTTTTGAAGTTATTGATCTCATCTAGATAATCTTTCTTCAATAAATGTTCCGCTTTATTGTCAAATGAATATTAATTGTCAAGTGCAATGTCCTAAAAAAGATCTAAAAATTTCAAAGTCTAATTAATCAAATGGGAAAATAAGACTAACATTTAGATTATCATGTCCTAAATGAACCAATTCGGTAGTTGGTAATTGATAATTGGTAATTAATACTTGATTAGTAATGAATGGATGATGGTTGTTGTTCTTGCTGTTGTATATGATCTTTATCAACTACCTACAAATAAACGATGATCTTATTAAATGATTTATATTGCTAGTAGTTATTATTATTAACAAAGATATATATTGTTATTAACTTTTATTTGACATTGTGCAAAAATTTAGTAGTAGCATACTACTTGTGCTGACTTTGATCATCATTTTAATATCAAATGCAGGATTTTCTTTTTCAATTAATAGCATCGATAAATCGAGCGCAAATTCTGGTACGAATAATACATCTAAAATAAAAGTTGTAACATCTTTTTATCCGACCTATGAGTTTGTAAAGAAAGTTGGGGGTGATAAAATAGATGCCTCTGTGCTTGTTCCTGTAGGTGCAGAACCTCACGACTTTGATCCCACTATTCAACAAATTCAGGATGTTGAATCGGCTGCTTTACTAGTATATGATGGGGCTGGGATGGAAGCCACATGGATAAATAAAGTTAATCCAAAATTTGCAATAGATTCCAGTAAAGGTCTACAATTACTTTCCAGCAACGATCCTAAAATCCACACGCCAACAGATCCTCATATTTGGCTAGATCCACTCCTTGCAGTTCATCAAGTTGAGAATATTCATGATGGTTTGATAAAGGTTGATCCTGAGAATGCCATCTACTACAGAAATAATGCTCAAAGCTTTATTGGACAGCTCAAATCCTTAGATATGGCGGTAAGAGAAAATCTATCGAGCTCCAATTGTTCAAAAAGAGATTTTATAGCTTTTCATAATGCTTTCAGCTACTTTGCAAAAGAATACGGACTAATGCAACATAGCGTTCATGAAGGTTTAACACCAGAAGGAGAAATCTTGCCTCAAAGGTTAGTAGAAGTCGTCCAACTTGCAAAGAAGCTTGGCATAAATATAATTTATTCTGAAGATTTGATCGATCCGCGCTCGGCACAGGCTATAGCGGATGAGATTCCTAACGGAAAGGTAGTCATGCTTAGTCCTTTAGAGGGAATAAAATCACAAGAACAACAACATGGAATCGGATATCTTGCAAAGATGTATCAGGACCTGTCAGATTTAAAGGAAGGATTACAATGCAGGAAGTAATATCAGTAAAGAATGAATATGGATACACGAATCATATTCTTCAACTTTTTTACTTGAATAGCATTACTAAGATTGTATTAAAACGTGAATATTTGATCAGCCTTGATGTATGATGGAGTCATGTCAATTATTTGGATGCAAACCTCTTGTGCCCCGCTCCTATCGCGATCTAAGTTTGATAACTAATCTTTCAGATAAACTGGTACATTCTCGAATTATCTCTTATATGAAATCTTCATGGTTTCGTGTAGTAATCAGAACTATCTGTTGTCAGTGAGTTTGTTCTGTATTCGTATAATGCAAATATGCCTTATATTTAGACAAGATATGAATATTGATGATTATGATTTAACGATCTGTGTTTACTACATTCTTAGCTGATGTGATGGTCAGGAATTGTTGTCAATATGATATTTGAGATATTTCAATATGGCTTTATGCAACGTGCGCTAGTTTCAGGTATTGCAGTTGCCATAAGCTGCTCTGTGATCGGACTATTTCTAGTTTTGCGGCGCCAGTCGTTATATGGTGATGCTCTTTCGCATGTGGCGTTTGGAGGAATAGCAGTAGGTTTATTTGCAAACATATCTCCGATATGGATGGCGTTTATAGTATCTATTCTTGCATCTCTGGGTATTACTAAACTAAGACAGTCCGCAAAAATTTCAGCAGATTCAGCAGTTGCAGTATTACTGTCGTCAGGTCTTGCGATAGGTGTGGTATTGATTGGATTAGCAGGCGGCTTTTCGCTTGATCTATACAGCTTCTTATTTGGGAGTATCTTGTTAATCAGCTCGCAAGATCAAACTATGATTTTGACTATAACTGCAATAGTGCTTATAATTATGTACAAGATTTATCGAAAGCTTATGTACATTGCTTTTGATGAAGAACAAGCTAATGTTAGTGGCATAGATGTAGCAAAGCTAAATTACCTCTTCATAGTACTAGCTAGTGTTACCGTTATTACTTCATTGCGACTAGTTGGAGTTTTGCTTATTTCATCATTGATAGTGATTCCAAACATTACTGCAGTAATGTTTGGAAAAGGATTCAAGAAAACAGCATTGATATCCATCATCATAGCAGTATTGTCTGTAATCGGAGGTATAGTTACTTCATATCTTATGAACTTGGCTCCCGGAGGAACAATCGTTATCATCTCTGTTGCTGGTTTTCTTGTAACAATAATTGCAAAATATATATTCAATCAGATTAAGGGAAAAGGTATAAAATTGAGGCAAGAGAAGACAAGTAGTCCTAGATCTAATTAATACTTAATATAGTAATCAGATCAGTTACAATTCAATAACAACTCCCATCATTGTCACTCATTCCACTTTTCTTATAATAATATGACGTATAATACACACTTGTATCGTGCGATTTGTCCAATAAAGATACGAGATGCATATTCTCCTGTATTGGAATCTGATTTCATTATATGACCCTTCTGACAAATGCAATATTTTACTGAATGTGTTAGTGGTTCGAGGATAAGTTAGTATAATGATTGTTTGCTGTAACAATTGCTAGGTTGTTTTTATCTTGTTGTTCTTTGCTGGCTGCCAAATCTACGATATTTTCATCACTTTAATTTTAATACTGATTTTTCATGTCAGTACTTTAGATTTCAGTTAGTATGATAAGTCGAATTTTTGTTATAGATTATTTTAGTGAAAGTATGAATAGAGTGGTTGCAATGATAGTTGCACTCGTGGTTGGCGGCTTAGGAATGCAATGCCTTTTTCTTCTCAAATGATGAATTTATGATTACCCGTGAATTAACTGCGATACATTTCGAAGAACGTCTAACCATATTGTCTTTTATTCCTGAAATATATGAAAATTCGAAATGGATATCTTGATAGGCTGTAGGATCAATACATGACTCATTAATATTATAAGGGCTTCATGTCTTTTTGTAAAGGATCAGAACCAATATTTGCAAGAAGAACAATGCAATCACTCTAGTGCTATAGAAGTAATAGATATCTACGATTAAATTGAGATTCCCATTCTCACCGATCTCATAAAGAACAATACAACTAAATATAGTTGGCTGGATCAGTCATCCATTTGTTGAACTGGATGAAGTAATGGGCAAAAGATTAGTTTAAAATAGTGATATGCATTTAAATGCGACCTATACCAATGATTATCACATAGTGGTTTGCTTGGTAGACCAGAGATAATGACAAAGGTCATCCAGACTATAGATATAATATATCAATTTGAAATATATGATGATGGTATATTCCCAATATTATCTTATAGTAATAGCTACGTCATCATTATTCTAATTCTAAGATAACAGTAGTAAATACTGTAGATAAGAACGTGCATACGCGATGTATATACGTCACTCCTGAATTCTGTCTTTTAGCTAGTACAAAATCAGATTATGTAAACTACTTTATCATGCAAGTTCATAATCCAGAAGAACTAGTCTTAAACAATTGATTCACATATCTTAATTCTTTATAATGAATTTATGCTTTTGGATCACTTTGTTAATGGCTGGTTGGAAGCTCCGCAGTTCATGACCTTGCTTCATGGACTAAACGCACCTACCAAACAAGCCATACGTGAAGTACGATCCCAATACTATGTGGGACTCTATGCCTTATAACTACTACAATAACTTTGCTATATGTTAAAGATGAATATAAAGAGATTCTTTATGCTATGGTGAATTCGTTGACTCATGCATTCAAAGCTGAACTATAATTTGATAAAGACTAAATTAATATACCTTACTAGTATCAATCTGGAACATCTGATTGTCTTAGATCATCGTTATCTCTACTTGAACTACCAGATTTGAAAATTATCTTCATAAATCAGTGTGTAATAGATCAATGAGTTTATCTGAAGCACAAAAACAAATTGCAAATGATTGGATATCAAAATGGAAAAATACTGGACAGCTTTAAAATTAGCTTGTTTTTGTATTTAGGTACCTGATTATTCTCTGTGATCTGATGACCTCTAATTGTCTTTATTCTCAGGTACTTTCTTCTGCTTTATATTGAGTAGTACTAGAATGGAGAAATGGCTATGGACAATCAAAATTTAATACGAATGTTTGAAAATTTAGTTCTTGAGAGACTAAGAGGCATACGTATGATTTATCTGTTGTGAGCTTTCCATTCTGACCAGCTAATAATTCCTATCTCTGGTCTTCTCAAATTATCATCTAGCATTGTTAGATACTCAATTAGATTCCCGTCAGGATCTTTAAAATAAATAGCAGCAGCTGGCATCCATCCAATAACACTAGGTTCCATTGATTCCGTACCAAAGAATGATAGCGGCACGATCCCCTGGGCTTTGAGAAGCTGAGGCGCAGAAAGGAGATCGTTAATTTTTTCTACCTCAAAGGCCACATGAAGGGTCATACCTATAGGTGCAGTACCAATTGACCATATGCCAAGCATTGAACGTATAGAAGAATGAGAGGGATTACCTATCCAGAAAAAAACGGCGCCTCGCTCTGGTATCTCTAAAGCTAGATGAAGGCCTACTATTTCGCGATAGAAGATTATAGATCGTTGGAGATCACTTACAGCCAAATGTGTCTCAAATAGTCCGCGTAGCTGAGTAAATTTATTCATTAATAAAGTAGTATAGAATACCAACTTATAAGAGAGACGGATCTTATTCTTCCTAATTGATAAAATTAGTTAACACTGCTGCTACAGTAACGGAAGAAAGAGAAAAACATGAAAGAATGGTCAATGATGTTAAGTATCTGCATCCCTCTTCTGCTCTTTTAGATAGAAAGATAGAATCTGTTACTGCGGATATATATAATCAGCAGGAATTATCTAATGATCTCCATAGGATATCCCCAGAAAATGCATTGATAATATCTGATTATATTATTGCGATGAAGACAGAGATTAATCCATCAGACAATTGCCGAGCCGGCAATATCAGGATTTTATATATGTTTTCAAAGTATCACCAGAAGATGATCACGTAGAGCGTTACAGTGTAGACCCAGTCCTTATACGGTTTCATACAGTGTTATACTATCGAGGAGAGGGGCGAGCGGTAAGAAAAATGGCAAAGGTCACGATATTACTGGAAACAAAGACGAGAGACGAGCTCAAGGCTCTCGGTAGGAAGGGCCAGACATATGATCAGCTCGTACTCGAGATGATACATCAATATCATCATCAACATCATCATCAACTAAAACAAAAGGAGAAGGCGGGTTTGGTATGTCTGTATTAAGCAAGATCTTAACTATTGGAGGAGCATCGATAACTACGGTAGGAGTATCACTGGGAGCAGCAGAAGGTAGCCCTGGCCTTCTGGTTATAGGTTTAGACTGCACACTGTTTGTTCTAGGCGTCTTCAAGGACATTAAGAGCGAACAACAAATCCCAGTTT
>DATBGR010000403.1:0-6949 GCA_036557905.1 Nitrososphaeraceae archaeon
GCTGATAGTACCTAATACAGCATTACTGCGGTTTCAACTAGTATTCTAATTGTCAAATTCCAGCAAGAGTCGGGGCGTGGTCGAGCTGGTTGATTCCTAAAATATCTTTCAAGACATAGTTTGAACAATATGCATGCGCCATACAATATCCATATGCCATTTTTGGAATCTAGATGATATATTTTAATTATCTGTTATCCATGGGCTCAACTATTCTTTGTCTTACCATGATCTGTCTGATATGCATATCAACAAATAAAACCAACCAATTCATTTTTCGCGACAGCTTGCAATTTGTTCTAATGCAAGGAAAATAATCATCAAAACATTCAGTTCCATCCTTTAAGTATTGGATCGGCCTTTTCAATGATTTTTTTCCTATTGTATGTATATGGTTTTCCGCGATAAGTAATCTACATGCTTGCGGATACCACGTACCACCATCAGTTGAAATGTCGTGATTTTCATATTTTCAGATCAAAGTTTGTATGAATCGCTCAGCTGTACCATTAACTGAAAAGAACCTATCATGTATCAAATGACTTTTATATGCAAATATTTAATTTTTTTATGGGATGCGTTAAGGAGGGATGGTCTAGATTGGTTAGGATACCTGCCTTACACGCAGGTGGTCATGGGTTCAAATCCCATTCCCTCCAATCTAAATTCATACTCCGACATTATTTGTTATTAGATCGTTGTATCTCAAAATTTAAATCGAGAAGGACCTACGACATTGCTATTTAAAAGTACGATTAATGACTATGTCAAGGATCTAGTTTAATGTCATACCGGTCAATACTATGTATTTCATTTCTACAAAAATCGATCTGCGAATTAATTGCCGATATTAGTATAATTTGATTTGATTTGAGATTCTACTCTCTTCTATAAGTTCAAACCATGTTAGCTACTTTTGACGCTACTTGTATTGCGGATTGAGCTGCTCGTTAGTTCGAGAGTTGTTTGATGCATTTACTATTATCAATATCCCTTTCATAACATTCGAATAGAATTTAATGCCAGGGAATTTTTAACGTTTACAGTCTCTGTTTAATATGTAATTATAGATTCTAACTCGTTGGTAGAAAATTTGCCATTGCGATATAGGATATATCTCTTGCCGCCATTATTATCATGTATTAAATAGATTTGTTCTATGAATCTGTGTTGCAGTCTTTGGAGTCATGTAAGATAAGAATTCATTGAAATAGGTGACTCTACAAACAATTCTGAAATGGATTGCGCTATAATAGGTAAAAAAATCAGGAAAAAGATTACAGGAATAATTTCCTTAAATCAAATATAATTACTAATGATAAATATTATTGAAGTACCACGGTTCAATCCCTTCAATCGCAATCTATTGGAAAGTATAATGTGAATGAACTATCTTTAGGTCGGTTTCTAATTGTTAGTAGTGTCGTACTTGCTGCTCTATTATTCATATCGAACGGGATCGGGCATGCTAATGGCACAACCGGGCATTTTAGCCTGGTTAACTCTGATGAAAACAGTTACTTCAGCATTGATAGTGGTAATATTGCTGCAGCCTATCATACGAATGACCAAACCCAGGTCGACAAAGGCTATTCTGGTCCAACATTTGGGTATTCACCGCTCCGCGATGTTAGTAGTGGATCAAATGTAGATTCGTCTTCGAATTTACAACAACCTATTCCTGATACAGATCATATTCACAAGAATGATGGCATGAGAAATAATGATAACGGAATAAGCAACAAAAATGGTGATATTCCCTTTACCCTGCCATTCCCATAAATGGAATTAGGAGCTTGAGACAAAGAAAACACCATAAAATCTCTTGAGAGTAATATTGATCGATGTGATATCTAATTGTCAAATATGAACTATATTGCAAAGTAAATGACTAACCAGAAAAATAGCATTACTTAAAATGTGAAACTAGTGACCAAGATAATCACCTGCGTTCATATCTCTAGTAACTTGTCGCGTAAATTTCACCGTACTATTTTTGCTTAGGATTTCGACGAAAAAGTGCATATGAGCTAATACTTTTTACAAAATATTCCGGGAGCCCAGATGCAATAAGTAAATATAAGGAAGTGGAGATGATGTATTCATCGGTCTGTCGAATGGCTTACGAAAATGTCATCTTAATTTTGGTGGCAGTGGGGTTGATAATTTTCGGCTCCAAGAAGTTGCCTGAATTATTCAAGTCATTAGGAAGGGCCCAGGTTGAATTTGAAAAGGCAAAAATAGAATCGAAGAATGAACTTACAAGAACTGAGTTGGCGATGAATCAATCACAACTGAGAACTGAAAACTACAATAACTTAACGAGAGAAAAACTTGAAGAAGTGGCCTCAAAATTGGGTATGAACGAAAATGCAAACATTAGTGACATAGAGTTGAAGGAGAAAATATTAGAACGCATAAAACAGGGAACATAAACTATTCAACATAAGCAAAATTTTGACTGTTACAGTTGAATAGCTCATCAAATTTAAGGCAGTTAATGAATAGATCATTCTGATTTTCAACTATTAAATTTGTACTGATTTACTTTCTAGTTTTTGGATAATGAATTACAGACGAGGTTCAGGTCAAAAAGACGAAAGGACTGACAGGTTAAACCAAACAATCACAGCTTAGCGCGGGTCGTGGAGGATTCAGACCTCGTATTGATATAAAGTTAACCTGTGACAGTATGCTTGGTAGCAGCGAGACGTGTCAGAACAAAAAGTTGGGAGAAGCAGTGTATTAATTCAGAGAACGAACATCAATGTGTTCCTTGTACATGAAACACCTCGTTAACGTCTGCGAACGATATATCAGGAGTTGGACCACCGCCAATCACGTATATATTGTTTCCCATTGCTACAGAGGCTAAGCCGTGACGAGCAGTTGGCATAGGTGTTTCTTCGGTCCATGTCTTAGTCTGTGGATTATACCTTTCATTGTTATTGAACGTCTTGTCTGGCGCTTCTCCGCCAAATACATAAATATTTCCATTTACTGCCGCTGCTGCAATACCACCACGTTTTGTCGGCATAGGGGGCAATTCGGTCCATGAATTAGATTTTGGATCATAAACTTCGTTATTATTTAGATTCGAAGACTTACCCGTGGGTCTACCTCCTATCGCGTATAATTTTCCGTCTATCACCGCTGAAGCGAGGTGTTGCCTTGCAGTTGGCATTGGGGCCTTATCTGTCCACGTATTAGTCTTGGGATCAAAGGCTTCATTTGTGTTCAAGGGCTTATTCGATGTTCCTCCGACTGCGTACAATATGTCGTCAATGAATTGAGCTGTCAATGCCGCTCTTGCTGTAGGCATATCTTTACCTTCAAGCCATTCATCAGTCGCGGGATCGTAAACAAAGAGCTTACTTGATGGCACCTTGTTATCCAGAAAACCTCCAATTAGATAGATCTTGTTATTATAAGTAGCTGCAGCGGCGTGGTTTAGGTTTACCGGCACTGGAGATGCATTAGACCACACATTATTTTTTGTATCATAGACTTCGACGGTATTCTTATTTCTTTTTCCAGTTTCACCATAGCCGGCAATAATATAAATTTTATCACCTATTCCCGCATACGCAGATTCCATTTTCGAGACTGGATTTGGCTTAGCAGTTTCCCAAGAAGTCTCATTAGCTAGATTAGGTGTTGGCTGCTGGGCATATGTATACCTAGCTAGCGAAAATGGATTGCTTAGCGCGAAGGTAACCAACAGAAACATAAATATCAGAGCTTTTAATTTTCCTTTCCAAATGCGATTGATTGAACGATGTATAGTGGTTGTGATGGTAGAATTAATTTTGAGAAAACCACCATCATTTGTATTTTGTGTTATCATTGTACGTCAAACATGAACAAATATGCCTTTTAAGGTTTATAGTTCACTAACGGAACAAGTGATCGTGGTGTAGTGCCCGATTCTACTTCCTACTAAGGATCGCTTAACACATTGTCAGAAAGAATACGAACAATTACTCTATCGATAAGAGATCGATTTCTAGGCTATATTCTGATAAATTATAACAAATTACCCACAAATGAGAATCACAGCATTTAGCCGATCTCTAGTTTGCCGATTCAAAATAATATTCGCCTAATTTAACGAAGTGTCGAAGTGTACGACACATTCGAAAAACAGTGTGAATCGAAGAGTCTGTAACCACAATTAAAACCGGACTATGTATGAAAAACGTTAAACATGACATGTTCCATGATAAAGGCCCGATCGAATACACCACAGAAAATTCAGACGTCGATGAGCAAGACCTTGATATTCGTTAGTAATACGTAAATGTACGGCCTATTAAGTTGATAAGATGATAATTGGATCGACATTCTATTACTAATTACTAGAATAGGCAAAAAAGTGAAGGTCTTAATTTGCTTCGCCTTGTATCAGATGGTACTGATTGTTTCAGCATAGAATTCAGAAAAGCCGATCAATCAAATTTTTCAATTGAAAATGGATTGTTTAGCGCAAAATCCTCCACGTAATATATTTATTCACTCGGAGTTAGTGGCATTTGCGTCTTTCTTGATAACACGTAAGAATTTTACACCGTCCTGTAAATTTTCATCCCATATAAGATCGTCCGTGTCTTTCAACTCCAAATAGTCTTTTACAAAAGGCGGAATCCCATCCTTTATTTTCGATATCCTAACCATATATCAAAATGGTTATGAATAGATAAAAACCTATGGCACAAACTAGGATAGTCGACAAAAATCCTTGGATTAGTTTTCAGACATGATCGCGTATGATTATACGAACATATGAGAGTGTCTTCAATAAGTATGCTCCCTGCAATTATACGGATGTGCCCAAGAGGATTGTCATATATTGACTATCAATTTATACAATTTGGAATTCATCTGTAATGGAGCAAAGGTGAGAATGCCTCCCCTAGCATGATCCATGTTAACCTTCAGGTCTAATGATCTATGCGTCCTTATCATTTCAATTGCAGAGATTCAGGAAAATGGATAGGATATGAATAATTACAATTGAAATTGATAGTATCGTAAACCGTTATGCATCATCCCTATGATGACCTTCTATACTTAGGGTATCTCATATACCAGCAGCGCGTGGTGTGTGTTATACCCTATGAGATTATATTTAGCTGGATATATGTGGGAATCCAACTTGTTGATAATGAAGATTGGAAGTTGAGGTCTCCAATGTTAGTCACTAAATAGTTTTTATGATCTTATCATAAACAATATTGTTACTACAATTTAGCAAAGGGGAAATAGCAAATTCATAACTTTCATCATTAAGTCCAGCTATATCCAATCGGTATATTTTCATTCTTCTATGGAACTGAGTCGTTAGTAATGGTTGCAAAATATGAAAAGGTGGGCTATGGTTTCACAAATGGAATGTAGGTTGTAAATCATTGAGATGTGCAATCCGGCTCAGTGTGTCTGTATAATGACACCCACTACATGTAAAATTTGGAGCTGATTAATATGGGCCAAATTGGTATTCGGAATACAACACCGGGAATTTGAAATTATGACGGTATTGACCTAATGGCAAGAAAAGGACTTCCAAACTATTGTTCCCAAATCTTTACTTGGTTTTGGGAATTTAGATCAGCTATGAATATACTAATTAGTGCTATATACCTATCGAACATATAAAAAATAAATAAGATTGGTTAACTATAATGAAGTACAACTATTACCTGAACTATATCTAAGGTAACGACTTACTCAAATTTAATAAACTATGTCATTGACTTTTTAGCGAAGATAAATATGCAAAATTGCAGCAGGAAAATATCATTTGTGGGTTTGTCGATCGTGTTAGTACTAGTGGTAGTCAGCACCGCGCATGTTTACCAAGTGAAGTCAAAAACTGTCAGCATAAACTGCTCAAATGATAGGCCATGTGAAAGAACCGTGTGTGAAAGCAGCAAGGCCTGCAGCACGACAATAGGCGAGTCGTTCGAAAGCAGATCTTCATCGAATACAAATTCTACGACACTAGATCATCAGTCAAATAGATAATTATCCTCACTTTAAATTTATTTGATATTTCGTCGTTAGATATCCTCTGGTTGTAAGTAAAAACAATAGCCCTTGCCTCGATAATGGCAAGTCAACAATGCAAACAGTAATCACTGCACAGTCATAAAGCTTCTAAACAGAATTGTACTAGGATTTAAATGCAGAAGGATTGTGTGTTAATGTCTATTCTGAAAGGTTTGACTAATGTTTGAATTATAACTTTAAGTTCAATTAATAAAGCAAATTACAGCTTAGATTAATTCTGGCTTCGGATTAAATAAGCTAAAATAAGAACTATTAGTTAATACTGATGTTTGTTTCATCGTAACAAAAAATCTGAATGGAGTCTGGAATATGATGATTCATTTTATAAGGTTTATGATTCAGCGAAGCGTCTGGCGGGTTATTTTTTTCCTGACTATGACAGCCTAGAAAAAGGTGTAAGGGATGATGTCAAACTCAAAGGACAGGCGACAAATTTAGATGACCCTGGCTCAATTAAATTACTGAATAAGATCCACGCAGCACTTCATGGTGGAAGCCTTCTGCTCCCAATGCTAAAGCTAGATCTGTTGGATAATCAGAGTGGTATTACTGTGGACATTGTCGTTAATGCACTTTATAGTAATCTCAGAACTGCCGAAATATGGAAAAATTGGTTATCATTGAATAGTAACAGTTTGGGAATAGTGGGCAGTTTGGTGTATACTGCAAGAGAAGACAGAAACATGCTTTCAATTCTCTTGATCATTAAAGAACAAATCATCCTAGGTGAAAAAGAAGCCCTAGACTCGCTTGGGCCGATATTGAATAAGTTACACAACGACGGGCTTCTTTGAAGCAGCCTGATTTTGAATTGATTTAATAATAGATCGCGAAGAAAAAGTCAAAAATGGTGATTAACATGGCTGAAATTGATACTGCT